>CAZGCG010000155.1:0-8098 GCA_964524205.1 uncultured Sphingobacterium sp.
TTTGTCCGCCCCCATTCCTAGCTAAAGCAGACCTATGTTTTGATTTTTGCCCAATGAATCAATTCAAAAACTATAAATGGTTCATCATTATTGTTATCGTCGCCTTCACAGCGATGGCAATGGTGTGGTGGTACTTTGAACAACGCATCAATCAAATTTAAAGCAGCATGGAAAGAAATTCGCAAGGATCATTCTTAAAAAAACTTATCAAAAATAATCTGGCTAATTGCCTGCTATTGGTCTGTTTTTTTCTAATGAAAAATACCGTTCAGGGGCAAACCTATACAAGTGCACAGACCATCAATATAACTGCTGATGGTCGATATCAATTTTTAGTGAAGGGTGGGGCTGGAACTGGTAAATTAAATGGCGATGTAAGAGACCCCAATGCCGTATCAGCAAATGGAAACTGGGGCGGTACAGGCGCAACCATTACCGCTAATTTTTACTTATTAACAGGTGATATTGTTTATGTCATACCAGGAGCTGCGGCGCAATATGATCATGCTCCGGTTGGAGGAGGTGGAGGAGGATCCGCAGTTATCGTAAACCGTGGCGGTAACTTTCACCTTTTGGTAGTAGCCGGTGGAGGTGGGGGTGGAGGCTTTACTGAAATCGGTCTTGGTGGAAGTATAACAAATTATAATGGTACACAAGCTGCTGCCGGCGGAACAGGAGATATTAATGGTGGTGGTGGTGGCGGCGGGGTAGGCGCAGGTTTAGGTGGTGGCGCAGGGAATAGTGCCAACGGTGGATCTCCGGGCATTATTACCAATCATGTAGCTGCATCAGCAGGATCGGCCGTGAATGGTTCAAATGGCGCTAGTGGTTTTGGGGCTGGTGGTGGTGGTGGGGTAGCAAACAGGATTCCATCAACCCCAGGCGGCGGTGGTGGCGGTGGCGGTTATATTGGAGGTAATGGGGCGGCACCAGGTGTGTCTGCTACTGGTGGTACTTCTTATGTGAACAATACAGAAGCAGGTTTTTCTGCTTTATATATGAGCGCAGTGGCTGGCATAGCTGGCGGCAATAGCGCATACTCTGGCAATGCAGGTTTCGTTACAGTAACGCTTCTGCCACCACCACCAACAGTTACTTCATTTAGTCCTCTGCAGGCCAAACCAGGTGATGCGGTAACGATTAGTGGTACAAACTTTAATACGACCCTTGCGAATAACATCGTATTTTTTGGTGCTACCAAAGCAATAGTTACAGCAGCAAATGCTACCAGTTTAACGGTAACAGTGCCTGCAGGGGCTACCAATTCTGTGATTAGTGTTTTAAATACCGGAACAAACCTAACCACTTTTAGTCAGAAGGCTTTTCTGCCAATATTTACTCCTGTAAAAAGCAGTATCGCACTTAATGATTTTGCTCCGCGAGTGAATTTTACGGCGGGTACTAACCCCGGTTATGTCACCATGGGCGATCTGGATGGGGATGGTAAACCGGATATGGCTGCAAGCAATCAGGCTGACAATACCGTTTCTGTTTTTCTAAATAACGGCAGTCTGGGTAATCCCTCTTTCGCAGCGGGTATCACTTTAACAACAGGGCAAGCTCCTCAGGGTGTGGCCATTGGTGATATCGATGGGGATGGTAAACCGGATATGGCGGTAACAAGTTATAATGGTAATCTTGTTTCAGTATTTCGCAATACGAGCACCACAGGCAACATCAGCTTTGCTGCCAAGGTGGATATTGCTCTTGGCTCCTGCCCGTTTTTTGTAGTGATCAGAGATATGGACGGGGATGGCAGGGCCGATATGGTTACTGCAAATAAAGATGCAAATACTGTCTCTATTGTTTTAAATACCGGGGAGGTAGGAAGTATCAGCTTTGCAGAAAGAGTAGACTTAGCTACTGGGTTAAAACCTTATTCTGTAACTGTTGGTGATCTGGACGATGATGGAAAACCGGATGTGGCTGCTTCCGCTTTTGAAGCAAATAATATGGTGGTATTTCGAAATAAAAGTACTGTTGGACTTGTTAGTTTTGAAGTGAGACAAGATTTCGCAGTTACCACACCTTATTCAATTTCAATCGGGGATCTGGATGGAGATGGGAAATCGGATTTAGTAACTGGTAATTTAACTTCAAATAATATCTCTGTTTTCAGAAACACGAGTGTAGTTGGAACTATTTCATTTGCTGCCAAAAGTGATATTGCCATTGGGCAACGAATATATAACGTGGCAATTGGCGATCTCGATGGAGATGGTAAAAATGATCTTGCTACTTCTAATTATACAGGTAATACAGTTTCTGTTCTGCGTAACATCGGCACTTCAGGCACGATTGGCTTTGCAGCACAGGTAGCCTTACCAACTGGCGCAGGACCGAACTATGTTTCAATTGCTGATATGGAAGGAGATGGCAAACCAGATTTACTTGTAACCAATTATGATGCTAATTCAATTTCCATACTTAGAAATGACCCGGTAGGTCTGAATGTTTCGGGTGCCTTATCGTCTGTAAACACCACTTACGGAGCAGCATCAGCAAGTCCCACAAGTTTTACAGTATCAGGAACAAATATGCAGGCTGGTGTGACCATAACTCCACCAGTGGGCTATGAAGTATCTCAAACAGCAGGTGGAGCATCAGGATATGCAGGTAGCGGAACGGCAATTGTTGTAGGTGCAACCGGCACGATTGCTTCAACCACAGTATATGTACGTTTGGCTGCTAACCTTATCATAGGTGCTTATTCAGGAAATATAGTGTGCAGCAGTACCCATGCAACGACAGTAAATTTAGCTACGGTATCGAGTACCGTAAGCCCGGCTCCATTGACCATTACTGCTTCTAATACCAGTAAAACGTATGGTACATCCTTGGCAGGCGGAGCAGGTTCAACAGCATTTACAGCTGTCGGACTTCAAAATTCTGAAACGATTGCTTCAGTAAGCATTGCTTACACAGCCGGAACCGGCAATGGCAATACGGCCACTGATGCCGTGGGTACCTATACTGCTAAAGTAATTCCATCAGCTGCAACTGGTGGCACATTTACTGCAAGCAATTATGCGATCACTTATTCAGCCGGGAACATCGCAGTTACTCCGGCTGCATTGAGCATTACCGCTGCGAACGCCAGCAAAACCTATGGCACAACCTTAACGGGAGGCGCCGGTTCTGCCGCCTTTGCTGCAACAGGTTTAGTTAACGCAGAAACCATTGGTTCAGTAAGTATTGCTTACACAGCCGGAACCGGCAATGGCAATACGGCTACTGATGCCGTGGGTACCTATACTGCTAAAGTAATTCCATCAGCTGCAACTGGTGGCACATTTACTGCAAGCAATTATGCGATCACTTATTCAGCCGGGAACATCGCAGTTACTCCGGCTGCATTGAGCATTACCGCTGCGAACGCCAGCAAAACCTATGGCACAACCTTAACGGGAGGCGCCGGTTCTGCCGCCTTTGCTGCAACAGGATTATTGAATTCAGAGACTATCGGTTCTGTTAGCATTGCTTACACAGCCGGAGCCGGCAATGGCAATACAGCTACTGATGCCGTGGGAACCTACACTGCTAAAGTAATTCCATCAGCTGTAACTGGCGGCACATTTACAGCAAGCAATTATGTGATCACTTATTCAGCCGGGAACATCGCTGTTACTCCGGCTGCATTGAGCATTACCGCTGCGAACACCAGCAAAATCTATGGCACAACCTTAACGGGAGGCGCCGGCTCTGCCGCCTTTGCTGCAACTGGATTAGTGAACGCAGAAACCATTGGTTCAGTAAGTATTGCTTACACAGCCGGAGCCGGCAATGGCAATATGGCTACTGATGCTGCAGGCATATATATTGGTAAGGTAATTCCGGGTGCTGCTACAGGTGGCACATTCGTGGCAGCTAACTATGCCATTACTTATGCTCCAGGAAATATTCTGATTAACAAAGCTCCGCTTACGATTACAGCACTAAATAAAACGCGGAACATGGGAACCTCTGATCCTGTATTTACCGGCATTTATACTGGTTTTGTGAATGGTGAGACGGAGGCAAATCTAAGCGTACCACCAGTATTCAGTACAACAGCAACATTATTGTCTTCAGCGGGAACTTATCCTATCAGTCCTTCTGGTGCTGTATCAAATAATTATAACATCACCTATGTGAATGGGGTATTAACAGTAGTTTCGGTTATCAATTCAGCTCCCACATTAGCTGTCATCGCCAACCAGGCAATCTGTTTCACAACTCAGACACAAAACCTTTCCTTGAGTGGCATTACACCAGGCACTGAAGCTGCCCAGCTACTTACCTTATCAGTACGCAGCAGTAACAGTAGTCTGTTCCGTACCATGACTGTAACCTCCGGCAGTAATGGCACAGGTATCCTGAGTTATTCTGTCAATCCGGGTGCGTCAGAAACTGCAACTGTAACTCTTACGGTCAAAGATGACGGTGGAACAGACTTCGGCGGAACAGATACATTCAGCAGAACGTTTACCATTACGGTTAATCCCATACCTATGATTTCCATTAGCAGCAGCTCCGGAACAGAAATCAGTAAGGGTTTAACAACAGTGCTTACTGCTACAGGCGGTACTAATTATACCTGGGCAACAGCTTCGGGCATCATCGGCGGACAAAATACAGCAACCCTGACCGTGAGGCCATCACTTACTACTACCTATACCGTAATGGCCACAAATGCATCCGGTTGTACATCTAGCCAAAATTTTACTGTGAATGTATTAGATGATTTTCAGGCTGTGGAAGGAATCAATATTATGACCCCAAATGGTGATGGTAAAAACGATGCATTGGTAATCAAAAACCTGGATATGTATCCAGACAATACACTAAGGATCTTTGATCGTGGAGGCCGACAAATTTATGTGAAGAAAAACTATACGAATGACTGGGTTGGAACTTTAAATGGCTCAAACTTAAAGGAGGATACGTATTACTATATTCTTGAATTTGGAAAAGGAGGACGTATTAAAGGCTTTGTCAGTATTGTGGGAAATCGATAGGAAATATTTTAAAACAGATAAGCTGAAACCGAAATTCAGTAAGCGGATTTACAAGCATAAAGCAATAAACATGAAACTAACATATAGAAATATAATCAATAAATTGACATTAGCTCTGTTTACATTTACTGTGAATCAGGCTTCTGCGCAGTTAAATCCGATGGGATCAGTGTATTTCCAGAATCAGTACCTGGCTAATCCCTCTTTTGCAGGTATCAACAATGGACTAATCCTGAATGCCGGTTACAGTAAACAATTAACAGGCTTTCCGGGCAGTCCATCCATACAGTCTGTTACGGCTGAATATGCAATGACCCCAAAAGCAGGTTTAGGACTTAATGTGTATAATGAGGAAGCAGGATTATTGCAAAGAACTCGTGCTTTAATGAGTTATGCTTATCATTTACCCCTGAGTGAAAACGCGAGCAATAAGTTATCCTTCGGTCTTTCTATGGGTGTTTTGAGCGAGCGTATTATGAGTGAAAATTTGAACGGAGACCCAAACGATACCGAGTTGGGAAATTACAATAACCGTAAAGCTTATCTCGACGGTGATTTTGGTATAGCCTATAGCAGCAATAAGTTGAATATACAGGCAGCCTTTCCAAATCTTAAGAGTGTTTTCAAGAAAGATCTGATTCAAAACACTGTAGACCGTTCTACCTTCTTCTCAGCAATTAGCTATAAAATGGTTTTGGGGTCAGAATTTGATCTGGAGCCAAAGATTGCTTATCGCGGCGTAAAAGGCTTTGACAATATTATTGATGCAGGAGCTAATTTTAGTTATCTGAACAAGGTTAACCTTTTCAGCATGTATCATAGTTCAAAGAGTTCCAGTTTTGGTTTAGGGATGATTTACCAGTCGTTTGCCATTATGGGAATGTACACTACCTCTACATCAGCATTTAGTAATTATACAAATGGTAATTTTGAAATCAGCATGAAGATTAATTTATAATCTGTAAATACATTAACTACCCAAATCACGAAACTTCCTTAACAATATCTCCACAGAGATAATTAAGAATTTTGATTAATTTAATTATTTAAGTAGAACTATGGTTCAAGAATCGCTAAGTTTGGCGCAATAAAAAGCAACTCATTGAGTTGCTTTTTTTTAGGCATGAATAGGCGAGGTGTCTTGCCTAACCTTAGGATGGAAGTACATGAAAGTACATTGGGCTATCATGCCCAGTAGGAATGAATATAAGGGTCGGATGCTAATGATTGAAGAGGAACAATATTATGCTTAATGTTTATTTAAAATAATGGGGAAAACTATTAATTTACCTCCAAAACATCTTCTATTAGTCTTGCTTATTGTGTTGATTTGGGGTGTTAATTTCGTTGCAGTTTATATCGGACTAAAAACTTTTCCTCCCTTCCTGTTAAGTGCGCTTCGGTTTGGCCTTTCAGCTCTTCCATGGGTTTTCTTTATGCCAAGACCTAAAGGTCCGATTAAGCTGATCATTTATTATGGTCTCTTTAATTTCGCCCTGCAGTTCGGGTTTATCTTTACCGGAATCCATCTCGGGATATCTCCGGGGCTTGCTTCACTCGTTCTCCAGATTCAGGTATTCTTTTCAATGGGTCTTGCCTTTTTATTCTTCCACGACCGGCCGAGTCCTTTCAAAATTGCCGGCTCCCTGATTTCTTTCATTGGAATCGGAATTGTGGGATATCATGTTGATGGAGGGAGCACCTTTCTGGGACTGATTCTGATGCTTCTTGCTGCCTTTTCATGGGCTGCAGGGAATATGTTCACCAAGAAAATTCATTCTGAATCACCGCTTGCATTGGTAGTTTGGGGTAATTTGGCAGCCTTCCCGGTAATGGCTCTGGTCTCTTACCTTTTTGAAGGACCGCTGGTAATCCAGAGTTCACTGCAAAATATGTCATGGCCAGCGATTGCCTCAGTATGTTATATTGTTTACTTCTCAACCCATATTGGTTATGGCGCCTGGGGATTTCTGATGAAGTCTTATTCTACATCAGTGGTTGTGCCATTTACACTCTTAGTTCCGGTGGTAGGATTCATGAGCTCGGCAATATATTTAGGTGAAGAAATACAATCATGGAAGATTTTAGCCTCTTTATTCATCTTGGGTGGATTGGTCTTTGGTTTACTTGAGAAGCAGGTAAGGGGAATAATTTCGGGTTTTCGGTCGGGAGTCTAGGATTTCGTCCATTGAGATATTGGCCATAAAAAACTGGCCTAAGCAAAAATCGTATCTTTGCCATTCAAGCCTTTCCAATAATAATTTAAGAGCTACTGTCGCGGGGCTGCAGGGGAAATATATACTAGTGGCAGCATACTTCTTAAAAATACCTTATCTGCAATCTTAATAAAATGGACAAAGAAATAAAGAATGAAGACTTAAAGATTGAACTGCGGACTCTCACCAAGGACGATTATATCGGTTTAAAATCTTCCATGGTTGAAGCCTATTCCGACTGGGATGGTGCGTCGTTCTGGAAAGAATCCCACATTAATAAACTCATTAAAATATTTCCCGAAGGCCAGATCTGTATCCTGGTAAACGGGGCAATAGCGGGTTGTGCCCTTTCTTTAATTGTAGATTACAATCAGTTTGGAGATAATCATACCTATACTCAAATTACCGGAAATTCAACTTTTTCTACTCATAATCCAAAAGGCGATGTGCTTTATGGCATCGACTTTTTTGTGCATCCGAATTTCCGCGGGATGCGTATCGGCAGAAGATTGTACGACGCCCGAAAAGAAATCTGCGAACGGCATAACCTTAGGGCTATAATAGCGGGTGGACGAATTCCAAACTATAAAAACTTCGCAAGCACATTAAATCCAAAGGAATATATTGAGAAAGTTAAGGGTAAAGAAATACATGACCCTACTTTATCTTTTCAGCTCGCCAATGATTTTCACGTTCTGAAGATCTTAAAGGGTTATCTGCCAGGCGATACTGAATCCCTTGAATTCGCTTCTTTACTCGAATGGAATAACATTTATTATCAGGAAGAGGACGTTCATATCAATTCTAAAAAATCTGTCGTTCGCCTTGGCTTAGTCCAATGGCAAATGAGGCCTTTCCCTAATATGGAATCCTTATGTGAGCAGA
>CAZGCG010000156.1:0-8091 GCA_964524205.1 uncultured Sphingobacterium sp.
CTGGAAGTGATAGGGCCTGGAACGGTAGCTGAATTGAATTTCCTTTTCATTATAAGATTCCGGTTTGAAGTCGGGCATTCGGGTTACTTTATAGGAAAATGAGTTTCTGGCCTCCGGAATATCCACATTGACAGGGTAGACCTTGTCTTTCTCGAAATCAATTTTGCCATAATCATGATAATTCAGGCACATATATTTATAACCCTCTATGCTGAAAAAAGGTATATCATTAATATTTTCATCGTTTCTGACGTAAAATATAATGAGGTTATTACCGATAGATAGCCTTGCATCATAGCCTGATTTGCTCAATAAGAACCATTTGTATAAGGTATATCGATGATAATTTTCAGCTTTAGGACTTATTTGCTGTGCAGTTTTACGGATGAGCTGATAATAGATCCAGTCATTTAACTGATGCTTTTCTTTATAAGCCAGCAATGAAGTCAGTATAGATTGATATTTACTTTCGTTTAACTGATGATAAAAATTCTGAACTGCAGTTGCAGAAAGAGGGTCTGAAAAATCAATTTCTGATCCGGGATCTAATTCGAAATTGAATGTTCCACTGTAGAATTCAAAGCTGAAATTATTGGCCAAAGCCCTGCCCGATGATACACTCAGGAAGAGTATCAGGAACAGTTTAAAGCCTAATTTCGCAACAGAGGAATTCATTTAGTATTTACTTAACATTAAATTTACACAGAAATAATGTTAAATTAATATACTTATTCTTCTTTTTCGAAATTTTTACTCAGTTTTTCCAGCATTTCTTCCGGGATCTTCCTAAGATCTACTACTAAAAAGCCATCCAGGCAGTCAGAGAATTTAGGGTCAATATTGAAACTAATGAGCTTCGCATTTAAGGCCAGATATTGCCTTAACAATACAGGAACCTTCATTTGGGAGCTTTCAATCTCTGAAATCAGGCTATCCAGATTCTTAAGTGATTCATGTGATTCAAGCAGCAGGTCTTTATCAATTTTTGAAAAATCAAGTTTAAACTTTTTGCGAGGTCTGACATATTCTGCCAATACATGATCAAAGTGATTTTTATTAATAAAATCAACAATAAGCGATTTGGATAGTCTGGAAAAATTATTGCTGATACTTACCGGACCTATCAGGTATCGGTATTGTGGGTTTTCAATCAGGTACTTCAGAATTCCTTTCCAAAGCAGGAACAAGGGAAGTGGTTTTTGCTGATATTCTTTACGAATCCATGATCTGCCTAATTCCAGGCTTTGTTGTAAAACAGGATAAAATTCTTCCTTGATTTTAAAAAGTTCGTTCAGATAAAAGCCTCTTTTTCCGAAACTGTAAAAGATTTCATCTCCCTTTCCGATTCGATAAGCACCAACTATCATTTTGCTTTCTTTATCCCAGATAAATAGGTGATTATAATAAATATCGTATTCATCTAAATCTGTGGGCTTATTGGTGCCTTCACCAACTTCCCTGAAAGTGATTTCCCTGAGTCTGCCAATTTCCTGTATGATATTTGGGAGAGCCGAACAAGGGGAGATATAAATCTCATAATTCTTTTCTGTCCAGATTTTATATTCAGCAAGGTTTTCAACCTCTTGCTCAAGTTTCTGACTATCGATTGCTTGAACAATGGCTTTCGGTGTCTTTTTTACCTTGAAAATATTACGTGGATTAAATATATTCCGTTGATTTTCAAGTCCGGCACCTAATGCATAAGTTTTAGCCCGCAGGAGATCGAGTAATTTTGCAGGGTCTTGCTGATAATTCAGATCGGATGGTAAGATTGCTTTTCCAATTCTAAGCCTGATGGTATGCCCACGCTTATTAAAAAGCTCTGAGGGTAATTTTGCAGTTCTTAATGTGGGATGGATAAAACTGAGAAGATTAAACAAAAGTCCGTTATTGCCATGAAAGTAAATTGGAACAACTGGCACATTCGCTTTGGCAATTAATTTTCCAACCACTGGATGCCATTGCCTGTCAGTGATTTGCTGGGTATCGGCCTTAAATGTCGAAACCTCGCCTGCCGGAAATATTCCGATAGGTGTACCTGAGCGAAGCAATTCCAGACTTTGCTTTATCCCACTAATGCTGGATGAATGTTCTATTGTTTCGAAAGGATTTACAGCGATGAAGTGCTCACTTAAATTTGGAATTTTTTTTAACAAAAAATTAGCCATGAGTTTGGAATCCGGCCTCATCAGGAACATGATTTTCAACAAAATAAGTCCTTCAATTCCGCCGTAGGGGTGATTAGCAATGGCAATAAATGCCCCATTTTTAGGTATGTTTTTCAGCTCTTTTTCATCAAACTCAACCTTTATCCCAATAACCTGCAGTATTTTATCTATAAAACTTATTCCGGTAAGATGTTCAGCTTTTTGAAAGACCTTATTAACCTCATTAATTTTCATTACTTCCATTAATATGGAAGCCAATCCCGGCATGTATATTTTGTTGAGTTTGGTTGCTCTGGAAAATTCTTCTTTGGTAATAATTTTCATTTGAAAACCGATGGGATTGTTCAGATTGGAATTTTAATTCAACCTCAATGTACTGATTTATTAACTGATTTTTTTTGCAAATATCTGTAATCCGGACTTAGTTTATTAAATTATTTGAATTACTTTTATATTAAATCTGTGCCTTTCATGATCCCCCCAATACCGTAATATATCCTCACGGTAATCTAAAGCAATGCAGATTAATTTTTGCTTTTGTCGATTTAAATCAGATCATGTATCGTTTCAAAAATCTGCTCAGATCATACTTTAGTTTTTCTAAAAAAGAGTTAAACGGAATTTTTGTGCTCTTTAGTCTAATGGTGCTAGTTTTAATAATTCCATTTCTATATCCTTTATTTATTAAAACTGAGAAATATGACTTTGAGAGTTTTAGAATTGAGGCAGAGCGGTTCAGAGTCTCGGCTACCAAAAAGGGGCAGGAACAAAAGAAGGGCAGGAGTGATCAGGAGCTGAGTTTAGTAAAGCCAGTGTATTTTGAATTCGATCCCAACGGACTAAGTAATCAGCGCTGGCTACAGCTTGGGTTGTCATTTAAGCAGATCAGGGTTATTCGAAACTATGAGTTGAAGGGTGGCAGATTCTTTAAAAAGGAGGATTTAAGGCGAATTTATTCAATATCCCCGGAGCAATATAAATCGCTCGAACCTTATGTAAGGATTAGCAATACCACTTCGCTGAAAGATTCAAAGAATTTCAAAACAAATTATAAGCCGGCAGGCATTCCGACCCGCACCACTGCACCAATTATTGAATTAAATTCTGCCGATTCTCTGGAACTTGAAAGTGTTCGTGGGATAGGACCGGCATTTGCCTCCAGGATAATCCGTTTCCGGAAGCGTCTGGGGGGCTTTCACCGCAAAGAACAATTGCTGGAAGTATATGGAATGGATTCTGTCAGATACGATCAATTAAAAGATTTAATTAAGGTAAATGCAGGATTAATCAATCAGATTAATCTGAATACATTTACTTTTGACGAAATCAGAAGGCATCCCTATTTGACTTATAAACAGATGAACGCTATCATTCAATACCGTTCACAACATGGATCATTTAAATCTATTGATGATTTAATGAAAATTGCGATACTGAATGAGGAAATTATCCGTAAAATTGAGCCATACATTGTTTTAAGCCCATGATTAGTACTAAACTGGAAAATGCCATAAGAGATATTGCCGATTTCCCTAAGCCAGGTATCGTTTTTAAAGACATAACGCCAATATTGAAAGATGCCGTTCTTTGCAGCGAGGTCATCGATGAATTTGTTAACCGGCTGGATGGTATTAAGATAGATGTGATTGCCGGTATTGAAAGCAGAGGCTTTTTATTCGGGCTGATGCTCGCAAATAAACTTGGTATTCCATTCGTGCCAATCAGAAAGAAGGGAAAACTGCCATTCAAGACTGTAGAAGAACCCTGTGAGCTGGAATATGGATCGGCAATACTGGAATTACATACGGATGCAATTTATCCCGGGCAAAGGGTGCTTATACACGATGATCTGCTTGCAACAGGCGGAACTGTGAGTGCTGCTACACGTCTGGTTCAAAAATTAAATGGGGAGGTTGCCGGCTATGCTTTTGTGATCAGCCTTGATTTTCTCAATGCCAGAGAAAAGCTGGAAGTAGTTTCCGAAAATATTATCACATTGGTTTCCTGTAAATAATTTCAGACGAAGTACTATTCTTGGTGTATCTCCGAAATATTTGAACCGGAAACCGTTTTGTTCTGTTCTTATTTCAATTTTTCAGGGCTGATTCGGGTACTATAATTGCTATACTTGTAAACTAACCAAATTATTTTATGCAATCAATTATAGCACCCGAATCAGCCGGGATGAATTTCAGTATATCTGAAAATCAGCAGATGATCATTACCATGGTACGTGATTTTGCCGAAAAACATATCCGTCCACATGTTATGGAATGGGATGAAGCCCAAACCTTTCCGGTAGAAACGTTCAAAAAATTGGGTGAACTTGGATTGATGGGAGTCCTTGTTCCGGAAGAATATGGCGGTTCCGGGTTGAGCTATTTCGAGTACGTCAGTATCATAACTGAAATTTCTAAAGTTTGCGGATCGATCGGACTTTCGCTTGCGGCACATAATTCTTTATGTACCGGACACATTCTTGCTTTTGCTAATGAAGAACAGAAGCTTCGCTGGCTTCCGAAACTGGCTACTGCGGAATGGATAGGAGCCTGGGGATTAACTGAGGCCAATACGGGTTCAGATGCGATGGGTATGAATACAACTGCCGTTCTGGATGGGGATCATTATGTCGTAAATGGCTCCAAGAATTGGATAACACATGGTAAATCAGGAAATATAGCCGTTGTGATGGTCAGAACTGGAGAAAAGGGGGATTCTAAAGGGATTTCAGCACTCGTAATAGAGAAGGGAACTCCCGGCTTTACACATGGAAAAAAAGAAAATAAGCTCGGCATGAGGGCATCTGAAACAACTGAGCTCATATTTGATAATTGCCGTGTTCCAAAAGAAAATCTGCTGGGTAAGGAAGGTGAAGGCTTTAAGCAAGCTATGTACATTCTGGATGGAGGAAGGATTTCTATCGCTGCACTGTCCTTAGGTATGGCAAAAGGTGCCCTGCAGGCAGCTGTTTCCTATTCAAAAGAACGCTATCAATTCGGTCAGCCGATTTCCAGTTTTCAAGGTATTTCATTTAAAATAGCTGATATGGCCACCGAAGTTGAAGCAGCAGAATTGCTCATTATGCAGGCAGCTGATCTTAAAAATCGTGGAAAAAATGTAACTAGGGAGTCTGCTATGGCAAAATACTTTGCATCGGAAGTATGCGTCAGAACTGCAACAGAAGCTGTACAAATTTTTGGGGGTTATGGGTATACCAAGGATTTTCCGGTTGAGAAATTTTACAGGGATTCTAAACTTTGTACTATCGGTGAAGGGACTTCCGAAATACAGAAAATTGTTATAGCCAGAGAGATTCTTAAATAACACTTGCGGATTCAGGGTCAGCTACATCATTGGCCCTGAACTCGTTTAATCAGGTTCAGGATATTTCTTTTCTGAAGCTTGGAATAAATGCAGGATTTTCAATCTTAGAAAACGTTTTTTCAAAATATTTTCTGCATTTTCACAATGCCATGAAAATCATAGATTTTTTCAAAAATCTCAATCAGTCTGCCCAGAAAGGTGTAACAGACCCTATCGTTAGAGCAAGAATCAACATTCTGTACTATATGATGAGCCTTACAGTTGTTTTTGGGCTGATTTTAACAGTTGTTTATACTATCAATGGCCCTCCGCTCCAATTGATCCGGATAGTTGTATTGATGGTGTCTCTTATCTATGGATTAAGAAAATTAATACTCTTTAACGATTATAAACCCTCAGCTCATATTGTTCTAATGATCATCAATATGCTGGTATGGTCGAATATTTTTCTGGTTGCCAATGCCATCAGCATTGTCACAGTTCAATATATTTTGCTTTCGAGTACCATCAGTTTTTTCTTTCTTAACGGACGCTGGGGAATTTTTTATTCCCTGCTTTCATTGTCCCCTGTTATACTCTATTTTTCTCTAAATGGGATAAATGATTCAGCAGCCTTTATAAGCGGACAGCAGGCAAGCGAGCCCATTTTTATTGCCGTAATGATGTTCAACTTCTTTCAGTTGATTTTCATAAATTATCATTTTCTATCTGGATTTTACCTGGCACTTTCGCAGTTGGAAGAAGCAAGAAAGGATGAGGAGGAGTTAAATGAGCAGCTCAGGGAAGCAATTTCCAGAGCAGAAAATTCATCCAAAGCAAAGTCGGATTTTCTTTCAACTATGTCGCATGAGTTAAGGACCCCCTTAAATTCTGTAATTGGTATGAGCTATGTGCTGCTTGCAGATAATCCGAGAGAGGATCAGGCAGGAAACTTAAAAGTACTTCATTTTTCAGCAGAGAGTCTCCTCGCTCTCATCAATGACATTCTCGACTTTAATAAGCTTGATTATGGTAAGCTTGAGATGGAAAAGATCGGCTTTTATCCTGCTGAACTGCTTGGCCGGATACATAATGGCCTGAAATATCAGGCGGATGAAAAAGGACTTTCATTCAGCCTGGATCTGGACGATAATTTAAGTGATATTGCTGTTATCGGAGATCCTACCCGACTTTTACAGATATTATTCAATCTTGTTGGAAACGCAATCAAGTTTACCTCAAAGGGGGAAATTGGGCTTTCAGTACAGCTTATTGATTCAAACCCTGAATATGTTACCCTGGCATTTACAGTAAAGGATACTGGGATCGGGATTAGTGCAGAGCAGAAAGAGACTATTTTTGAGCCTTTCACCCAGGCATCCAGTAATATTACCAGAAAATTTGGGGGCTCCGGCCTTGGACTGGCAATAACCAAACAGCTTCTGGATCTTCACGGAAGTTATATTGAGTTAAAAAGTGAAGTCGGTGTAGGGACTACCTTTAAATTCGAAATAAAGTATAAAAGAGCAGGTTCTGCTGATGTAACGGTTAATTCACTTCTGGAAGCTAATGTACTTGCAAATGAAGATATTAGCTGGCTTAATATTCTTGTAGCAGAAGATAATGCGATGAATATCCTGTTGATGAAAAAGCTTTTAGCAAGCTGGGATATAAAAGCTGATTTTGCTTTAAATGGGTTGGAGGCATATGAAATGGCTAAGGAGAAATTTTACGATATTATTCTCATGGATATTCATATGCCTGTAATGGATGGCTATGAATCCTCAAAAATGATCATTTCATTTTATGAAGATAAGCCAGCAGCTCCCTATATCATAGCCCTAACCGCCTCTGTCGCCAACGATATTTATAACAAAATTAAACTTGCAGGATTAGATGATTATGTTTCAAAACCATTTAATCCTACTGAACTGAAAAATAAACTAATTAATCTGTCGAGGTTAATTTCAAAATAGGATTTAATTCTTAGCCAATCTTGCTTTGCTAATTTTTCGTCCTGAATACTTTGGTTTGGGAAATACTTATCCGCATTTAAACAGTAGCAACTTTTTTATTTTCTTAAATACCATTTTTCAATATTTTTTGTAGATTTGCAGTCCAAAACCGAAAGGGGGTATCTGTATATTATGATCATTATTAATGTAAAAGACGGCGAATCATTAGATAAAGCACTTAAACGCTTTAAAAAGAAATTCGAAAAGACCGGTGTATTAAGAGAACTTCGCAGCCGTCAGGCCTACGAAAAGAAATCAATTACCCGCCGTACTCAGGTTAAGAAAGCTATTTATAAGCAAGGATTGAACATCGAATCTGTTTAATTTTTCTTTTTTAGATATATTCATAAACTATTTGTATATTCAATTCGTTGGATATGCAAATAGTTTTTGATGTTTATAGAGCAATTCATACAATACCTTCAATTTGAAAAACGGTTCTCTCCACTTACCGTTACAGCCTATCAGAAAGACCTTAATCAATTCCTTGTATTTTCAGCCTTATCCGAATCAGAGCTATTAAATGTGACACACCAGCAGGTACGAAGCTGGATGGTGGCGTTAATGGATCAGGGCAATGAAGCAAAAACTATTAATCGCAAGAT
>CAZGCG010000157.1:0-8040 GCA_964524205.1 uncultured Sphingobacterium sp.
CTTTTTTTTATTTTTTTTTTGGTTTATGCATCTCAATACTCACTACTCAATACTCAATACTCAATCAATTAAACCTCTTAACAATCCTCAACTTATGCGTGTACTTATTCAGATCTTGATTAAATATGCCCTGAGTATCGATCGGATCGACTCTAACCCTGCCTGAGGCATGAATAATACGGCTATTATCAAGCATGATTCCAACATGGGTAATCCGGCCTTCATCATTGTCAAAAAAAGCAAGATCGCCGGCTCTGGCTTCCTGAATAAATCCTAATAATTGACCTTGTTCTGCCTGCTGCCAGGCATCCCGTTTTATTCGGATACCAAACTGCCGGAACACCATTTGTGTAAACCCCGAACAATCAATCCCAAAAACTGAACGCCCTCCCCATAGATAAGGTGCATTAATATAAAACATGGCTGCATCAGCAACTGAAGATCTGAACTCATTAATATTCGGATGGTTGACTTCTCCTTCGAGTTTATACCGGGTTTCTCCCAGATAGAAATAATTATCTACAGTGTGGGGAATAATGGTACCTGCCAGCAGATGCAGCACTTCTGAAGTATCTGTTTTCAATACAGCATGAATAGCAGATAAGCCCAGTATTGCATTCAGGTTTGATAAGCCCGCATGTGCTGTATCATTGATCCCGATGTATTGCTTATTATCTATCCAGCCTTCATAATCATCATAGCTGGTTATAACCCTTGTCCATTTCTCTCCAACTTCAAGAATAGCAAAACTGTCGCCAAATAATAACTGAGAACACATCTCGCTCCTGTCAGAAGGATCAGTCCGGAGCGGGACAAGTGCAAGATTACAGACACCAAACTGTTGATTCATATTGCAAATAAACCAATTTTACATTAAATTGAGCGATAATTGAAGCCTAAATACCAAAATCACTGAAATTTAACCAGAAAAGAATTATGATAAGTCCTGAAAACATTAACAGAATACTTATAGCGGTTGAAGACAGCTCTTATTCTGAACTGGCGGTAAATTATGGTGTATTACTGGCCAAAAATCTTGGTTCTAATATCATTCTGGTTCATGCTGATGAAATTCCAATTGCCTCATCATACACTGCTGATCCATTACTTAATGAGTCGCCGGCAATGATTCCTGAGCTAATGAACATACAGGAAGAAGCGAGTAAAAACCTATTTAAAAGGTTAATTGAGAAGCATGGTAAGACTGTAGAAATTTCAACATATACCCGGATTGGGAGGCCACAGGATGAAATACTTTCAGTAGCAGAGGAATGCAAAGCAGATCTCATTATTTTGGGAACCCACGGAAGAACAGGATTTGATCATTTCATTTCAGGGAGTGTTTCTGAGAGTGTTGCCAGAAAATCAAAATGCCCTGTATTGATCATTCCAAATCCCGAAAAGAAATAAAAAAAAGACATAAAAAAAGCGGCCTGAATTATCAGTCCGCTATAATAATCTATTAATCCTATTCAACGTGAAGCCATGCCTTCTTAGCAAGCAATTCTTCACGGCTTTCGCGAACATCTTCGTCATCAACACAGCAGTCTACCGGACAAACTGCGGCACATTGTGGCTCATCATGAAAACCAACACACTCGGTACACTTATCCGAAACAATGTAATATACCTCATCAGAAATAGCAGCCTGTGCTTCTTCTGCATTCAATGTCGAACCATCTCCAAAATCAATGAGTCCTTTTAATCCTGTGCCATCAGAAAATCTCCATGCTGCACCGGCGTCGTAAATTGCGTTATTTGGGCATTCGGGCTCACAAGCCCCGCAGTTAATACACTCATCGGTGATTTTAATTGCCATCTTATCTAAAAGTCTATTTTTAAGTTATTTTTGCACTAAAATTGAGCAGAAACTCATTTTTTAATGTTGGACAAATATAACATTATTTGAAGTAAATATTTGAATGAGTAAGATTTTGACAAGCAATCAACGAATCGCGGCTTTTGAGGCTTTAGGGCATATCATGGCAAAACCAGATGAGCAATTAAGTGCATTGATTAACTCTGCACACCAATACAATGCCTGGTTCACTCCTCAAAGTGCTGCAATGGCTGTGAGTGCAATTGCAGGAATGCTGAATAAAAAGGATCTGGGAAATTGGCTAAAAAATGAATTAGGAATTGCTGAAACAAAAATGCATTCTATAGGTTTAATTCTGGCAGGAAATATTCCAATAGTTGGATTCCATGATATTCTTTGCGTACTGGCATCCGGGCACAAAGCGCTGATCAAACTATCTTCCCAGGATCAGAAATTAATACCCTATATACTGAATAAACTAGTTGAAATTGAGCCTGGCTTTGAGCAACAGATCAGCTATATCGATAGATTGAAAGATTTTGATGCAGTAATCGCGACCGGCAGCAACAATACGTCCAGATATTTCGATTATTATTTTAGTAAAGTACCACATATCATCCGCAAAAACAGAAACAGTGTGGCGGTATTAAATGGTCAGGAAAGCAGGGAAGAACTCAAAGCTCTTGGCCATGATATTTTTGATTATTTCGGACTCGGCTGCCGGAACGTATCAAAGATTTATGTACCTCAAGGCTATGATTTCAGAACATTCTTCGAATCGATTGAAGAATTTAAATCGGTGGCCGATCATCACAAATACAATAATAACTACGATTATAACAAGTCGATTTTTTTAGTCAATCTCGACAAGCACCTCGACAATGGATTTCTGTTATTAAAAGAAGATTCACGGTTTGTTTCACCTCTGGCAGTATTATATTATGAGGAATATCAGAGCCTGGAAAAAGTGGGATCCGAATTACTAAACAATGAAGATCTGATCCAGTGCATCGTTTCAAATTCTAAATTGCCACTCAGTACAGTAGCATTTGGTCAAAGTCAGTGCCCCGGTCTTTTCGATTATGCAGATGGTGTGGATACGATGAAGTTTTTGAGAGAACTTAGGTAGGAGTTTTCAATTTTCTGAGGTCTGTGGTCTGATACCTGATACCTGATACCTGATACCTGATACCTGACACCTAATGTCTGATGTCTGATAAATGAATGCTGATTTATGCTACTATCTCATGTCTAAATACTAACTACTAAAACTAAATAATTAACTTTGACCATAATGTATGTGATTAAAGTAAAGGGGGGTGCAAAAATCCCGGATTATGTTCAATTGCGTGATGAGAAATTCACACTTCTGGCGTATTTTCGTGTTGACCGCCCTGAAAAAGCACTGGAGAAAGCGGGATTGGCAGAGCAGGCAGATTACATCATGAATAAAATTAAAGACCTGCCTTTCGGGCAAATTTTAAAACTAGAATTATGATCGGGAACTCCGTTATAAAATTAGAAGGCGTAGATGTATATCAGCAAAAGCATCTGGTACTGAGCAATGTAAATCTGCATATCAATCCGGGTGAATTTGTGTTTTTGATAGGACAAACCGGTTCAGGAAAAAGCAGTTTATTGAAGATTATCTATGGCGATCTGCATATTGCAAATGGAAACGGGCTTGTTGCAGGTTTTGATCTTAAGAAACTAACAGAAAAAGACATCCCTTTTCTTCGTCGTAAACTTGGAATTGTTTTCCAGGATTTTCAATTACTGACCGATCGTACGATCGAACAAAATCTGGAATTTGTGATGAAAGCCACCGGCTGGAAGGATCAAAAACTAATTTCAGAACGCATCCTTGACGTTTTGGAAAAGGTAGGATTACGTTCAAAGATCAAAAAAATGCCACATGAACTATCAGGTGGTGAACAGCAACGCGTTGTAATTGCCAGAGCATTACTGAATGATCCTGAATTAATACTTGCGGATGAGCCAACAGGAAATCTTGACCCCGAAACATCCGAAGAGATTGTTACGCTTTTGAAGCAGATCAGTCAGTCGGGCACCGCGGTATTAATGGCCTCGCATGATTACCATATCATCAGAACCTTCCCATCCAGAATCATCAAATGTGAAGCTGGTATGGTTCATGAAGATGTCAAAATATAGAGCAAAGATTAACTAAATATTGATCGCTATTATTATCATGCTCACTTAAAGCATAATCTTTATTAATCTTAAACTGTCTTTGTTCTTTGCTCTTGTTTCCTTTATCCAGAAAAACACTGACAGCTTGACTGATTTTATCTTTGGCAAAAAAATTGCCATGACTTAATATGAATTTTTCAGAAATATTGAATAAAAAGAAGAAGAACAAAATGGAAGTGAATCAAAATCCTGAAAATACAGAGCAAAATGAAACGCTGCATGAGAATGAGACCGATAAAAATGAAGTTTCAGAGGGTATAGAAGAAGGATCAGAAGAATCGTCTTCTGAAAACAAGGAATCCCAGATTTCAGAAGAAGATAAATTAAAGGCAGAAGCTACTGAATGGCAGAATAAATACCTGCGTTTATATGCAGAATTTGACAATTTTAAACGCCGCACAAGTAAAGAGCGACTGGAATTACTGCAGATAGCAGGAAAAGATGTCATATCTGATCTCTTAACCGTACTCGATGATTTTGAAAGAGCACAAAAATCAATAGAAACCGCTACAGATGTAGTGGCAGTGAAAGAAGGGGTAACACTTGTTCAACATAAATTAAAAAGTATCCTTAACCAAAAAGGTTTGAAGGAGATGGAATCAATAGGCAAAGAATTTGACGCCGATCTGCATGAGGGTATAACCAGCATTCCTGCACCTTCAGCTGATTTGAAGGGCAAGATTATTGACGAATTAGAAAAAGGGTATTTACTGAATGATAAGGTGATACGCTTTGCAAAAGTTATTATTGGTGCATAAAATAATATGCTGGCAATTCTATTCACATCAGAATTAATTGCTCAATTAAACAATGTGCATATTGTTGATTTATAAAAATGGCTAAAAGAGATTATTACGACATACTTGGTGTCACACGCAGTTCAAGTGCCGATGAGATAAAAAAAGCTTATCGGAAAATGGCGATCAAATATCATCCGGATAAAAATCCCGGAGATAAAGCTTCTGAGGAAAATTTCAAGGAAGCTGCCGAGGCATACGAGGTTTTAAGCAATCCTGATAAGAAAAAAAGATACGATCAGTTTGGCCATGCCGGTGGAGCTTCTAGTCCGAATGGCGGTGCTTATGGCGGTGGCCATATGAATATGGAGGATATCTTTAGTCAGTTTGGAGACATCTTTGGCGGTGGTGGTGGTGGCGGAAGCCCCTTCGATAGTTTTTTCGGTGGTCAGCAGCAGAGCAGAGGCGGACGACGTACTTCCAGGGGAAGTAATCTTCGCATCAAGGTTAAATTAAGTCTTGAAGAGATAGCCAAAGGAGTTGAGAAAAAAGTAAAAGTAAACAAACAGGTTGTCTGTGAAACCTGCGATGGAAGCGGTGCTAAAGATAAATCCTCATTTAATACTTGCAGTACCTGTAACGGAAGCGGAGCAGTAAGAAGGGTAACTAATACCATTTTAGGTCAGATGCAAACTACCAGCACCTGCCCTACCTGTAATGGTGAAGGAACACAGATTACTTCAAAATGTACTGTTTGCCATGGTGATGGATTAACACGAGGAGAAGAAACAATCAGCATCAATATCCCTGCAGGGGTTAGTGAGGGCATGCAGCTTTCAATGAGTGGCAAGGGAAACGCTGCTCCAAGAGGTGGTATTCCTGGCGATCTGATTATTCTTATTGAAGAAATTCCTCATGAATCATTGAAACGTGAGGGCAATAATGTTATTTACGACCTTCACATCAGTTTCATTGATGCTGCGATTGGTGCCAGTGTTGAAGTACCGACCATTGATGGGAAAGCAAAAATCAAGATTGAATCAGGTACCCAGGGTGGAAAAATTTTACGCCTGAAAGGGAAAGGTGTTCCGGAAGTAAATTCATATCATAAAGGGGATCAACTCATTTATGTCAATATCTGGACTCCAAAAGCATTATCAAAAGATGAACTTGAAATACTTGACCGGCTCAGAGAATCTCCGAATTTTAAACCCCAGCCAGGGAAGAATGAGAAGAGCTTTTTCGATAAAATGAAAGAATATTTCGAATAGAGAAATTAATTTTTGATCTGTTTTAATAAATCTTTAAAAACCATTCGAAAGCCGGATGGTTTTTTCATTTAATTGCGATTTAGAACTTCCCTTTTACAATTCACTCAAAAATTTTACATCAATATTTCACTTCTGCTACTTAAGTACCACAAAAGCCATTAGAAGTTTTAATAAATTAGCCCCGCCTAAGAAAAAGGATTTAAAGATAAGCAATGGAAATAAGCAGATATTTTAGTTTCAGGGGAATAAAATTCACCTTAATTTTCACATTATTAGTAAATGTAAGTTTTGCACAGAACAAGGTTGATTCGGTTCAGAAAGTAAAGGAAATTGTAATCAGGGCATATCTGTCAGAACAGCCAATATTAAAAGTCCCGTCTTCAGTAAGTTTAATCAGCAATAAACAATTGAGAGATCAGCCCGGCATCTCAATGGTACCTGCCCTTAACGCGGTTCCAGGTATCAGAATGGAAGAAAGATCTCCCGGAAGTTATCGTCTCTCTATTCGTGGAAGCTCTCTCAGATCACCTTTTGGCGTAAGAAACGTAAAAATCTATCTGGATGAATTCCCCTTGACAGATGCGGGTGGGAATACCTATCTGAATCTGATCGATGTGAACAGCATCCATAATATTGAAGTATTAAAAGGCCCTGATGGCAGTTTATTCGGAGCAAACTCCGGCGGAGTTGTTTTGATAAACCCTGTCGACAAAAATGCTGACAGTACCTGGGCATCAGCCGGTATCAGCAGCGGATCTTATGGTTTGTTCCATGAAAAACTAGCTGTTCAGAAAAAATTCAAAAACCAGTATTTGAATATTAACCATTCTTATCAGAGATCGGATGGTTACCGTGAACATAGCGCAATGAGCCGTCATTATGCGCAGCTGATGTACCGAATGAATTATTCAGAAGAGAATCAACTTCGTGTGCTTGCTTTTTACTCTGATCTGGAATACAAAACTCCAGGGGGGTTGACCCTGGCTCAATACAATCTTAATCCACAGGCAGCACGACCGTCAACCGCATTCGCGGCAGGCCCAGTTGCACAAAAAGCCAGGATTGAAAACAATACTTTGTATGCCGGTATTGTGAATGATGCAAAGATCACTGGTAATTTACGCCATGTCTTTGCAGTCTATGGCTCAAAAACCGATTATCTGAATCCATTCATTACCAATTATGAGATCCGTAAAGAATATACCGGTGGAATCAGAACCTACCTCGAATTATCAGGAAATGAAGATAAAGCGGTGAATTGGAAATGGAATGCCGGACTTGAATTACAGGGTACCAGTGCTGACATTGCCAACTATAATAATAACAGAGGCGTTCAGGGTAGTCTGCAGGCACAAGACGATATCCTTTCGCGTCAGTTTTTCTACTTTACACGTTTTTCTGCAAACATCGGCGACAAGCTTACTGCCGAAGTTGCCGCCAGCTTAAATTATTACAGGTATAAATTTTCAAAGGATATCAGATCTTATGCAAGCAGATTTGAACGCAATTTTGATCCTGAGCTAATGCCACGATTTGCGCTATCTTACCAAATCTCAGATATGCTGGCGCTTCGCTCTTCTGTCAGCAGAGGTTACTCACCTCCAACAATTGCTGAGGTCAGAGCTTCCGACAATAAGATCAATACAACGCTGGAATCTGAAACAGGATGGAACTACGAAGCCGGTTTCCGTTTACGTAACAGCAACGACCGTCTTTGGATGGATGCCTCCATTTTCCAGTATCGTCTTGAAAATGCAATTGTTCGTCGTGTAAACGCAGATGATACCGAATTTTATTTAAATGCAGGTGGTACCCGTCAAACAGGTGTAGAAACACAGACCAGCTACTGGCTTATCGAACCAGGTTCAAAAGGTTTCTTAAGCGGACTTCAGCTGCAAAACAGTTTTACACTCAGTAAGTACTTTTTCAGGGATTATCAGAATGGAACAGCAAATTATTCGGGTAACCGTTTAACTGGCACACCAAGAAGTGTGATAGT
>CAZGCG010000158.1:0-1361 GCA_964524205.1 uncultured Sphingobacterium sp.
CACGCTTCGCTTAAGTCTACGGACAGGGGGTAAAACAATGCTTAGCCAGGGATTTTTGTGTTAATCAATTCATTATTTGTTAAGAAGCGATGATTAAGTATCGAATCATGAATCCTGCAGATAATGCAGGTGGCTTAAAGCTCTGTCGCAAAGCTAAATGGAATCAGCTAGAATCCGATTGGCAGATATTTTTACAGCATAGTCCCGGAGCTTGTTTGGTTGCCATATTTGAGGATCAAATTGTGGGAACGGTTACTACTATCAGATATGGGCATTCATTTAGCTGGATAGGTATGGTATTGGTTGATCCTGATTTCCGGCGAAAGGGGATAGGACAGCAATTATTGCATGAAGCCCTGCAACTTTTGCACAGCGAAGAAACTGTGAAACTTGATGCTACACCGCAAGGCCGGGAGGTCTATCTGAAATTGAATTTTGTGGATGAGTACCCCTTAAGCCGGATGAATAGGGTGCTTGCTGAGGTGATATTTCATCCTACAAGAGCCAGAGCAATACAGAAGGAAGATCTGCCCCGCTTGATTGAATTTGACAGAAAAATCTTTGGTGCAGACCGTTCGTCCTTGCTGCAATGGATGTCGGAGAAAGCACCGGGATTTGCCTTTCTGATTGAAGAAGGAGTTGAAATAAAGGGATATGCCATGGGTAGGTACGGGCATGATTTTATACATATCGGTCCGATCATAGCGCAAAATATCGGCATAGCACAAGATCTGCTGATTGCGGCCTTGAATAAGTGTGCAGGGCGCCCGGTTATTTTGGATGTTTTGCATTTTGAGCCCGAATGGATTGCATGGCTGAAAGAGATCGGCTTTACAGAGCAGCGTAATTTTATTCGGATGTTTCGTGGGACTAATCGTTTTAAGGGTGTGCCGGAGAATCAGTTTGCGATTATTGGTCCGGAGTTTGGGTAGGTGGGATCTCTATTTTACAGAGGTTTTAACTCCACGGAAAGTAGAGGGGATTGAAAATGTTAAAAAGGCTCTCGCAAAGACACAGAGACACGAAATGTATCATCTAAATAGCTGATTTTTATCATCTGTCGCCATTTGCGTCTTGGCGTCTTTGCGAGAGTAAAAATCGAGAAATTTTAAAGGAGAGTTGAGAAGCTGGGCTCAACTGTACAACAGCTAATAAATGTTGTGTTATAAATTAATTTTCTTAATCGCTGGAAACTCTACGGA
This sequence comes from uncultured Sphingobacterium sp., assembly GCA_964524205.1. GTDB lineage: Bacteria > Bacteroidota > Bacteroidia > Sphingobacteriales > Sphingobacteriaceae > Daejeonella. The sequence continues at coordinate 1,203 of CAZGCG010000158.1, forward strand.
CAGATGCGTTGGCTGGAATATTTATAAACTCAACAAATCAAAACTACGGGTATATTTCAAAGTCAGACTCCGGGTATCCAGCAGATCAAGCAAATCTTTATCTTTTACGATATTAACTACGACAAACAAACCATTATTCGCATTTTGAAGCCAGCCAAA
>CAZGCG010000158.1:1461-8025 GCA_964524205.1 uncultured Sphingobacterium sp.
TTACGATATTAACTACGACAAACAAACCATTATTCGCATTTTGAAGCCAGCCAAACCGTGCATTTACAGAAGTAATTCTTGACCTGTTGTTATATTGAACTAAACTCTGAACAAACATTCTTGGGGTAAATGAGTAAGCCAGACGATTCCCAAGTACAATAGCTTTCAATTCGCCATTTGGCAGATTTAATATATTGTGATTTACAATAACAGATGAGTTTAACTTATCTCCAACTCTGGCTTTTACAGTTGCTGTTGTCGCTACCCGATCTCCTCCAAAATATCCTCCTATAATAGTTCGTGCATTCAATGAAACAGCTTTGTTTTGATTAGTAATCATGACCAGTTGCAATTCATTATGCTTGTATGTTGATTTTGGCACTAAGACCCCGGATAAATTAAAATCCTGTAAAACCCCTTCAGTTGTATAATTTATTCCTGTATGGATTTCCAGCCCACTTTTCCAGACCCAATGATTGTCAATATGGAGGTAACTTGTAACTAAATTTCCTTTAAAGTCGGAATATTGTCTAAAGGAGATATGAGGCCTGAGTTCCATTAGATTCAATAAATTATCCGGCCTCCACCTGTGCTGGATAAAAAATTCAGGTTTTCTGAAAGCACTCCTTTGAAGAAAACCTACTTCCGGATTGAATCCTTCACCTAATTCAGTGTATGCAGCTCTAAGTTCCCATCTTAACCAATTATAACTGAACTGAAGTTTATAGGAATGATCAGACTCTGTAATTCCAGGAGTTGCACTTTTTGCTAAAAATCCGGTGATCTGTGCTTTTTGACCCAGGCCCCACTTGCCATCTACAGCCATAACGTGATTGTAATCACCATTGCCATCGCCCATTCCAGTTCTGTTTATAAATGCCCCACCTATGGAAGACCTGTGTTTGGGAAAATCGTGATTTACCCGGGCCATGTTATAGCTGTTCTTATCAATTCCCAGACTTTGAACATCATCTGTGAACATGCTTAATAAACCCACGTTGGTTTGCCCAATTTTACCTGAAAGTCGACCTCCTCCTGTGATCGGTATAATATTACCATCCTCGCTAATACCAATCTTACGACTAAAAAATAAATCTACTTCACCCGGACTTCCAACTGTAAACTGACCTGCATTTTCGAGGAAAAATGGCCTCTTTTCCGGAAAAAATAAGTTAAACCGGTCCAAATTCACTTGCTCATCATCTACTTCTACCTGGGCAAAATCAGTGTTATAGGTTAAGTCTAATGTCAGACTTGGCGTTACACTATACTTCAAATCCATTCCGGCCTCAACATTGGTATCAGTTTTATCAGGCACTACTGACCTATTGTTAACTGCCTGAGTAAGCACATATGGAAATATTTTGAAATTGCCCGGATTTTTGAGGTTTAATCCCTGCAATTTGCCTGCCAACGATAATCTCTTCAGATCAAAACCTATTGGAATTGTTGCCCAGTATGCGGTTTCAGTGGTTTTGCTAATATTCCTTTCAAAATTGATACCCCAAACCAGGTTTTCTCCTGCTGTAAATCTCAATGAACGCAATGGAATGGCAAACTCTGCACTCCAGCCGTAATCACCGATATCAGTCTTCACATCCCAGTCTGCATCCCAGTTTAAGTTTATACCACCAATTACACCTCCCTGCTGGCGATTGGTATTATTACTCCCTTTGCCTTCATTATCAATTTGAGCATCGTATTCCATGCCATCTGCATTGGTCCCGAATAAAAAGCCATTTTGAGTATCATTATAAGTATCGAGGATAAACAGAAAACTATCATCATCCGTCAGATCAGCATCTCTTCTTGAGTCAGAAACTACTATTGCCTTTGGATCAGTATGGTAACAGATAGCTGACACGTAAAACATTTTATCAGTATAGGCAATCCTTATTACTGTCTTTTCGGTTGCAGGAGAACCAACATTAGGTTTGATTTGTGTTAAATCACCAATGGGTTCTATGCTTTCCCAAAATGAATCGCCTATTATTTTGCCGTCTACAATTGGGTCTGCGGTAGATAATTTGGCTTGAATAACAGGTCGGTTTGCGACTTGTGATTGGGTTCGGTTTTCCTGAGCTTCAGCATAAAGTGATAAAATCAACATTATTGATATTATCCATGGGGATTTACGCTGAAGGGTCATGTCTGAAATAGAATTTTGTTTTATGGTGGCGCTAATTTAGTTTTATATTAATTTAATCCCAAAAGTCGCTTTGTAACCTCTTTGTTGAGTTTCCTTGGAACTACTTGAGATCTCATGCCTCTGCTGGCGCCCACGTGCTGCGTGTGCCCATCTATCAATAGCCACTTACGAGTTGCAGCATTTATGAAGGGTTTAAAATCACTCGCCACAGGCGCGCGCCAGCGATTCCAAATTCTCCGATTAATTATTAGGATAAATTAATTGAGTTTGATACATAAATACATAGAGATTAATATTTAACCACATAGATTGACCTATATTATGCTTTAAAGGAAATATAGATTGAAGCAGCTTCAAAAGGCTATCTGGGTCTACATGAAGGTTGACAGCCATAAAAGGCTATGTTTCTATGCGGTTATTAAATATTATGTAGAGTTAATGGTAAATCAAAGTTTTTCAGAAACCTCAATATCCTCCATTTTATCAAGCCCTTTAAATTGTACTTCAATTTTCGGCGTTTCATCACCACTGAAGTCTGAATCAATCAGGATGACATGGGATCCTGAAGAAACTTTTGGGGGATTGGTTTGCAATTTGAAGCTGCTCTTTGGTTTTCCATTTTTATCGTAAAGACGGATCAGTTCTTTACCATCTGAAACCAGGCTTTCTCCTGCGGCTAATTCAACAGGGAATAAAAGTTCCTTATAATTGTCGATGAGCATTTTAATGTTTTTTACGCTGCCCTTTTCGCCTGTGATCTGCATTCTGAATTGTAAAGGCTGCTCCTTCCATTTATACTGCAGGTTCCAGGTGGTATGGGTGGGTTCACCCGGCTGACGTTCAAATTTTTCTCTCGTAAAAACCGGCGACATCGCATACTGATGCAAGGTCCACTTTCCTTCTGCCCGCTTTTCGAGATGGAATTCATTCTTAGGGTTTTTTAGCTCTTCCTGCTGCGCTTTACTAAAGGCATTTCCATTTCTGGCCAGTTCCCATTCACGAATCGCATCGAGCAGTTGATTGGTCTGGCTGTTTTTTCTCAGGGCTGCCGGTCTGGCAACCATCGCAAATCCTGCGTTATATCCGGCAGCTCTCGACAGCATCCACTCCATCTCCGGTAGGGTAGTATTTTCTGCAAGCAGATACCAGCCGAGCATGTGCGGCATATAATTCCTGTCAAATAAACCCTGATTATCAATCCGGTACTGCTGCATACTTTCTTTAAAGCCGCCGTACCAGGGCTCACCCCAATTATAATATGATCCGATATGCCAGTAAAAGGTTTTGCTCAGGCTGGTACCTATAATAAAATCATGCTTTACCTGATCATATACATCCTTGGCAAAAAGTTCCAGTCCATAATCCCCTTGCCCGGATGCGAGTGCGCCTTCATGCCCATCCAGATCAAGATGATCTACACCGGTATCATTCATCAGATCAGCAATGTTTTTTGCAATATCTCTTTGCATATCCAGATTAGGGAAGAATACATTGTAGGAATGATCAAATAATTTCCCAACCTGGTCGCCTGCCTGGTGGGCAGATTTTGTTGTGCCAAATGCACCACGCTGGCAATCCAATAACAAATAAGGGGCAGTACTGCTTACCGATTTATAGCGGATCAACTCAGATCCGATTTTTACGGTATGCAGGTTATTCCCTTTTTCATCATTAAAATACTCAGGGGATATTACCTCGATGGTATTTTGATCAGCATCTATATTTCTGTTTAATGTGGAAATTCCTGTAACGCTAAGCCTGTTATCCGGGACAGGTGTTACGTAAGGATCATTGGTATTGATGAAATTGGTAAGGGTATGCATTCCCAGATACAAACCCGCGGCATGTGCTTTATCCACACAGTTTTTTAAGCCTTCCTTTCCATTGGGGAATTGCTCCGGATTTAATACAAAATTACCCCAGCTTTTAAACGGTCCTTCATGATACAGGGAAACCAGTCCGGCACGTTTGGTATACCCGATCATCTCATCGATATCTTTTTCACCATAAGATGAGATCATATAAGATTTGCCATACAGATTGGACTTTTTAAACCAAACTCCTTTTACTGTAGGATGCGGTAAGTTTTCAGCGATCTCGATCTGCTCCAGCCGGTCGAAGGTTTGGGGCTCTTTACAGGTAAAAACTGCAATCTTGCTCCCGACAACCGTTTCACCTTTTAATGCTTTTACAGGCATGTCTTTATAAAGTCCGCCCCAGGCATCTACCAAACGCTCGCGATCCCGGTTAATTGAATAGGCTTGTAATTTGCTTCCCCATTTTGATGGAACTGCCGCAATGCCCCTGGCCCAGGTGCTGCCTTCCTTGCTTGGGTAATCACCCCCGAGTGTTTTAATATTTAAGACCTGAATACCTAGGGAAACCTCCCCGTCGCGCACCACCCCAATGATCTCACCAATGGTCTTACTGATTGTATTGGGGAATGGTCCCCATATGATTGCATCGATCTTACTTTCCGGTACTGCCCTGATAATTTCCAGAACGAGATGTGTGGCTTTACTTGTTGCCCTGACATCAATACTTACTCCGGTTTCTTTAAATCCAAGGATGATTTTTTTCTGAACCTGGTCATATTTCATTGAACTGGGCTGGTAGCGGATATCCTTGCTTACCAAAGTAATCATTGAAGAAAGGGTATCAGTATAGCTATAATTTTTACCAGTTGATGAATTGGATAATTCTGTGACCGATCCCTGTTTGTTCAGGCTCATTTTCAATTCGCCTGCAGTGAATGTGATTTGTGCAAGGGAATACTGTGACAGACAAATTAAGCCGCTAAGCAGGATGATATTTTTGGTTACTTTTAGTTTAGAGAAAATCATAAAAATAAATATGGTTTCGGACTGATTCAAAAAATTAAATTAAGTTATTTTTCAGAAAGGTGCTAATTCATTTGTTATGGGATTTCGAAAATGGTCTCGCAAAGGGGCAGAGACGCAAAGCATACGACCCAAAGACGAATCTTAATAAGTAGTTGTAACACCTTTGCGTCTTAGCGTCTTTGCGAGAAAAAAATAAACTCTAAATGGAAATTGCCTGGGATTTGTCAATGCGAGCCTGCCTGACCGAACGGGCATGCACGATGAAGCAATCTCATGTTAAGAGCCTAATTGAAATAAAGATTGCTTTGCTGCACTCGCAATGACAAGCCATCACCACTGTAATTGCGCGCGTACGGATAGACACTGAGTTACCGTGGTAAAGTATGCTTAGGATAATTAGTTTTAACTGGTTAGGAGATTGCTTCGCTGCGCTCGCAATGACAAGCACGCATCGTTGTCATTGCCAGGAGGCCCGCCTGACCGGACGGGCATGCATGACGAAGCAATCCCCCATTATTAAAATATTATTTCACCTTTATTTGGAATATTCATTCCAAATATTCAATTTTGCTTCGTGGATAAGAAAGAACAGATCATAAAAGCGGCCATGAAGCTCCTTACCGAACGCGGGGTTCAGGCAACACCGATGTCGGCAATTGCAAAAGCAGCCAATACCGGTATGGGTACGATCTACAATTATTTTGCCACCAAGGAAGAGTTGATCAATGCGATCTATTTGTACATTAAACGCTCGGAGGTCCATCTGATCGCTAAAACAATAGATTCGGATTCTTCTTTAAAAGCCAGTTTTTTCAGCTTTTATGGAGCTATGGTCGGTTTTTACTTCAAATATCCCGAGAGCTTTGCATTTATGGATCAGTTCCATAGTTCCCCAATTATTACAGAAGCTACCCGCGCGACAGGCCAGCAGGATTTTCTGCCAGTTATCAGTCTGGTGCAGCAGGGACAGAAGGATGGAATCATTAAAGAGATGGAACTCGATGCTTTACTGCATTTTCTGGCGGGTACTATCACCACTTATGTACGCTGGATGCAGTCTTCAGGTAAGGAAAATGATCCTGCCTATCTCGAAAGGCAGATGCGTTTGGTTTGGGATGCAATTAAAGAATAAAAAAATTTAAAAGCTATTGGAATGAATATTCAGTCCAAAAATTAAATATTATGAAGAAATTAAGAGTAATCATAACAGGCGCGACCGGCATGGTAGGCGAAGGTGTATTGCTGCACTGCCTGCAGAGTGATGAGGTGTCGGAAGTTCTGATGATCAACCGTAAACCCTATGAGATATCACATCCAAAGCTAAGCGAGCTTTTGGTGGCAGATTTTAACGGACTGGCGGATTACAGTAATAAGCTTGCAGGCTTTGATGCTTGCTTTTATTGTGCCGGAGTAAGCTCTGTTGGTATGAATGAGGCTGATTATACCCGTATTACCTATGATACTACTTTGAATTTTGCGAAGGTATTGCTAGGACTTAACCCGGAAATGGTATTCAATTTCGTCAGTGGCACTCTTACGAAAAGCGATGGCAACCAGATGTGGCAGAGCGTA
>CAZGCG010000159.1:0-8024 GCA_964524205.1 uncultured Sphingobacterium sp.
CCGAAGCATTTTCTTTTGCAAGCAGTGTTTTTTTACGGATTGTATCTTCTCCATTGTAGTACATAATCTGACCGTCAGGCATAGTTATCTGATCGGTTTTTTCAGCTCCGGGGAAGGTTTTAATAATCTGTCCATAATTCATGCTTGAGGCTTTTGAAGTCAGTTCAGGCCCGAAGCCATAACCATAAAAACCTACACCCAATACAATTTTTTCTTTTGGGATATTCCTGACGGTTCTGAAGTAATCCAGATCTGCCTGTGCATGCTCGTAAGTTGAATGCGGACCGGGTTTGGAAGGTCTCCAGGGACCGGTATGATCATAACTCATCAGGGTCATGAAGTCGTATTGAGCCAAAGCCCTGTCACTTAGCTGATCTTTATAGAAGATGGCGATCGCTGAGGTGATCAATTTTTTATGAGGCCTAAGTACACTGGCAAGTCCAACTACGAAATTTTCGTAATTCTCATCAATGTCGCTTCCTTCAATGTCAACATCAATACCATCAAAATTGTATTTTAAGGTAAGTAGTAGTAAGTCATTGATGAATCTTGCCCGATTATCATCCCTCAGTAATTTATGGTAATATTCATGTTTTCCGCCTCCAGCAATTGATGGAAGGACCTTAACACCGTGTTTATGTGCTGCTTTAATAAAGGGCTCCAGTGCTGAAAGATCCTGGTTGAAATTACCAAGGGTATCAGGATTCAGAAATGAAAGATTGATATGTGTCAGTTTATCAAAGGGAACTGTTTTTAAATCCGCAGTCATTGCCGCTTTCAATGAATAGTAGCCTACAACCTTGAAATTAGATTTTTTCCTGGACTGCCCTTGTGCTTGTGAAAGCAGAAAAGTTAAACTAATTAACAGTATTATTTCCTTCTTCATTTTTTCCTTCAACATTGATCATTAATTTGGATAAAATTCCTTTACCCTAAGTTCTTCTTTTACTGCTTCCTCAGTTTTGCCCTGCTTTCTTAAAATTGAAGCCCTGTATTTATGGCATTTTGCGGCAACATAAGAGTCTGGAAAAGATCGTGCAGATTGTGTGAATAAGTCGTAAGCTTTTTGCTGCGACTCTGCATCTTTTTTCTTCATCAGTTTCTTTCCGTCAATATAATCCTGGTGCCAGCGTCGCGCTATGGCACTCATGCGGTCGGCTTCCTGTAAGGTGGCAAACTGCGGAGGAAATTTGGATGGTGTTTTCGGACTAATGGTAAGATTGCCTTTTTTAAAGAATTTCTCAATTGCTTTGGCGATGGCATGCGCTTCATTATAATTGTGTTCCCTGGTTTTTAAACGGGCTTCTTCCTCCGGGTTAGTGAATAGTGATGCTTCCGCAAGAACACCGGGTATACCATAGGTTCCTCTCAATACAGAAGATCCTGCACCAGAAAAAATGGTAAAATCAGAAACCACGCTGTAGGGGGTTTTTGTTTTGTACATGTATTTTTTCAAATTCTTTGCAAGCATTTTTCCAAAAGTCACACCCGCCTGATTTTCTGATGCAAGGCCATGATAGTAAATTATTGGAAAATTAACTGATGGATCGGCAGTAGCATTATGGTGGATGGAAATAAAGAAATCAGCTTTATTTTCAACGGCCATTTTTGAGCGTTCTGCAAGGGGGAATGGAACATCAGCACTTCGGGTCATGAGTACTTTTGCTCCTTTCTGCTCCAAAATCTCTTTTAATAGTAATCCTACACGAAGGTCTATCCATTCTTCACGCTCACCTGTTGGCCCCTGACGGTAACTGTCGGTAGCCGCAGAGCCACCATGGCCGGGGTCGATACAGATTATTTTACCATTTAAAGTGCCGGCCCCTGGTGAATTCTGCTGTGCAAAGCTGCTTTGGAAGAAACCAGCAAGGATGATTAATAAAAATGAACTTGTTTTAATGATTTTTTGGTGATTTAGTCTTTGCATGAGAATTTTATGTTATAAAATAGGACCGAATTAGTAGTGTTCATGAAAATAGGTGATTATCCGGCCCATTTCATCCCGAATTTCAGCTGTTGGGATCATAAAGTTATTATTCATGAATGAATACATGTATTTTTTGCCTTTTCGGGTATTGAAAAATCCTCCCTGCAGATGAACGTTTTGAAGGGTACCTGTCTTTGCCCACACAAATGGTTGACCATTATCTGTTTTATAAGCATTTCGTAGTGTGCCACTTACTCCGCCGGCAGGCAGTAAATTAAGCATCCTTTCCTCAGATCCAAGTTTCTCTCTTAGTTTTGATAGAATCTTGATGATCGAACGCGGACTGAACAAATTATTTCTTGATAATCCCGAACCATCCCTCCACTGGAATTTATCAGGCAGGTCATTCAGGAAGTTTTTTGAACTGTAAGAGATTGCCGAATCAACACTGAGTTTTCCCGGAAGCAGGGAAGAACAGATGTACAAAATCTGCTCTGCAAGGTAATTATCACTCGGAAGCATCATTCTTCTGTAAAGGCTATCTGATGGAATGCTGTAAATGGTCTTCGCATTTTGAGGCAAATTCATGCGGATGATATTGACAGGAAGTTTGAGGGTATCACTAAGGGTTGAGGCTGTTAGTTCTGCTGCAGGTACGAGGTAAAGTATTTGCCTGTAATTGGCAGGCATGGTCATTTGAGGATAGCTGAAAGTATTCGACTTGTCATCCCTGCGGACATTGAATGTTCTGGGATGGTATGAAGTGTCCGCTTTTAGATATTGTTTCAGAAAGGCAGGTTTGATCTGTAAATTTCCATTTCTATCGGCATAAGCCTGAGCCCTGTTTTCTCCTACAGGTAATGAAACTAGTGCGATCTGGTAAATAGAGGAACCATTGAATTCGGTACCTGCATTGCTATGAGAGTAAAATAATTTTTTACCTGAATTTTTAAGGAAGTCATATACCCGTCTTGATTTCAGATCAGGGTGAAGAAATGAAGGATCACCAGTACCCCAGAAGATCAGTGAATCGCCTTTGGTAACATAGCGAAGTCCTGGGATAGAATCACCCAGCATGCTGAGTGCGGTGTATAAAGTAAAAAGCTTGGTGTTTGATGCCGGGATTGCAGGCTTGTTTGCATCCAGTTCATACACTGGCTTCATGGTTTTTAGGTCATAAAGTGAAAATCCGGTATAATGATTTTTAAGAATCTCTGAACCTGCGAAGACTTTTGCTACTCTTCGTTTATTTAATTTTTGTGCTTCAGTCTTTGTACTGAATAAAAGCAAAATGAACAAACATAAGAAACAGTTTATCAGGTTTTTATTTAAGTTTAACTTTTCAGGGATCATCTGTTTCAGGTTTTTTGTTTAATTCTTGTTGCTATAAATTGGCTGTTCTGATTGCTTAATAAGCAGGAGTAATTTTATGCAAGATAAGTTTCCCCTATGAAAGATAAAAGAACAAATAATAAGGCTTACAGGGTTAAAAACCCTGTCAGCCTTAATCCTTTTTAGTTAAGATTATTGTTTAATATTGTGTCTATGCAAAAACTCTTCGTTATTGTGCTTTTTAGCATTTTTCCGGCTCTTTTGATGGCTCAGAATCCTTTGCGACCCAGAGAAATGGGTCTGAAGATTGGAGTGCTGCCGGCAGGTGCTTTGAATGCAATTACAGATGTACCCGGAGTTAAGGTGGGGCATAAAACCCTGATCAGCGGAGAGTCGGTTCGTACTGGAGTAACAGCCATTCTTCCCCATGATGGCAATTTGTTTCAGTCCAAAGTCCCTGCAGCTGTTTTTGCAGGAAATGGTTTCGGAAAGCTGAGCGGGACTACACAGATCGATGAACTCGGGACTTTGGAAGGTCCGCTTATCCTGACCAATACCCTTAATGTAGCCGAAGGTATTCAGGCTGTGATTGAACATACACTTGCACAAAAAGGCAATGAAATGGTGCAATCGGTAAATGCTGTGGTTGGAGAAACCAACGACGGTAATTTAAATGATATACGTGGCCGTCATGTAAAAAAAGAAGATGTTCTCTATGCCATTCAATCAGCCTCAGCCGGCCTTGTTACTGAGGGAAATGTTGGTGCAGGAACAGGCACGGTTTGTTTCGGATATAAAGGTGGAATAGGTACATCATCAAGAAAATTACCTCAAAGTCTCGGAGGATATACAATAGGTGTACTTGTTCAGACTAATTTCGGAGGAGTTTTGCAGATTGACGGAGTTCCAGTAGGCGAGGAATTGGGCAAGTTCTCATTCAGTGATAAATTGCTGAATAATGTGGATGGTTCCTGCATGATCGTTGTAGCAACGGATGCACCATTGGATGCAAGAAATCTGGAACGTTTAGCTAAAAGGGCTTTCATGGGAATGGCAAAGACAGGTGGGATTGCATCTAACGGAAGTGGTGATTATGTAATCGCTTTTTCTACTGCAGAGTCACTGCGTGTTCCTCATCAGCCTGTTCAGCCTGTAATCCAGGCAGGATACCTCCATAATGATTTTACTTCCCAATTATTCATGTCAGCCATTGAAGCAACCGAAGAAGCTATTATAAATTCTCTTTTTGCGGCAAAAACTATAACAGGAAATAATGGGCGAAAGATCGAAGCTCTGCCTCTGGATAAAGTAATTCCGATACTTAAAAAATACAATAGACTATAAAATGAGTAAATTATCTGTTTGGGTAAATGATTCTTTGATTCCCTCTGATGAGGCGAATTTGAACATTGCCGACCTCGCAGTACAGAGAGGCTACGGGATTTTTGATTTTTTTAAAACTATAGATGGTAAGCCTGTATTTCTTGAAGACCATTTGGATCGTTTATTCAGATCTGCTGTGCTGATGAGGCTTGAACTTAAGCAAAGCCGGGATGAAATAAGAGACAAGATCATAAGGCTCATTGAAAACAATAATCTGAAAGATTCGGGTATAAAAGTGATTCTCACCGGAGGCTTTTCTCCTGACGGATTCAATATTGCAGAACCAAACCTGATTATTAGCCAGCAGGCTTTTGAAATTCCCAGAACTATGTCAGAGAAGGGCATCAGTATTCTGACACATGAATACCAGCGTCAGTTTTCCAATGCTAAAACGCTGGATTATCTTCAGGCAATCTGGCTTCAGCCCATACTGAAGGAGAAAAAGGCAGATGATGTGTTGTATTACTCAAACGGACTGATTCGTGAGTGCCCAAGGGCAAACATTTTTATCGTTACAAAGGATCAGAAGGTACTTACTCCGGAATCAGGTATGCTGAAAGGCGTGACCAGAAAACATGTACTGGAAATATCGGGAGCACGGTATGTAACAGAAGCCCGGGATGTGAGTTTCGAAGAGCTTAGAAATGCCGGAGAAGTTTTTATTACCAGTACAACTAAAAATATTCTGCCGGTGGTTCAGGTAGATGGATATGTTATTGGTGATGGAAATCCGGGAGAAGTAAGCAGAGCTTTGGCGAAAGAATACAACAGGATTATTTACGGAACCTGAAATAGAATTTATCAGGAAAGGGATTATCCCTTTCCTGAATATTACAATCGTACTTTTACAATCAGTTTCTTGATTACACCATCCGCGATCATTGGTGCATGCACATCTTCGGGAAAGAAGATTGCAAATTGACCGTCAGTCAATTCAAAATACATGTCAGGAGCATCATTATAAAAGGCAACATCTTTCTCAGCATTGTATTCACCTTTTATTGATTTGCATGAATTTCGTGGCTTCCAACCAAGTTTTTCTTTACCGCTGATGCAAAGCTGAATATCGATGTTCTTATTATGGCATTCGAATTTAGCGATAGACTCTTCTGCCGTCATTCCCTCTTTTTCAACTACTGCATAATTTAAACCTTCACTGATCTCATATTTTCCAGCTTCAATATTTTTCAGGTCAATAGAATTTAAAAATTCAAATGCTTTTGCAAAAAGTGGATGAACTGAAGTGTATTTTCCTGCGTTTTCCAGAGTATCTATAATCATAATCTTTCTTTTTAATGATTTCTGTATATTAAAAATCCGCCCGGAATGCGGGCGGATTTCTTAATCAATATTGTTATTTAACGTTGAACACGTCCTGAACCATCACCACCTACCAGATCTTTAACTTCTGATAAAGTTGCATGATTTAAGTCGCCAGGAATAGTATGTTTAATCGCAGAAGCAGCAACACCAAACTCAGCAGCATCGCTCATTTTCATGTCTGTAACCAATCCATAAATAAATCCACTGGCAAATGAGTCGCCGCTACCTACACGATCCACAATACGAACCTCGTATGATTTAGTATGATAAAACTCAGTACCATCGTAAACCAGTGCCGACCAGCCATTGTCTGAAGCACTATGGCTTTCCCTTAAAGTTGAGGCAATATATTTAAAGCCGAATTTAGCTTTCATTTGCTGGAATACATCTTTGTAACCATCCAGATTAAGCTCGCCTTTTGTAACGTCTGTGCCCTTACTTGTAAAGCCAAGAGTCGTATCTGCATCTTCTTCGTTACCGATACAAACATCAACGTACTGGCAAAGTCTGGTCATCACCTCTCTTGCTTTTTCTTTAGACCATAATTTTTTACGATAGTTCAGATCAATACTCGTAGTGATACCTCTTGCTTTTGCAGCCTTTAACGCAGCTTCTGTTAAAGCAGCAGCTTTATCACTCAAAGCAGGGGTAATACCGGTAGTATGGAACCAATCGGCACCTTCAAAAATCTTATCAAAATCAAATTCAGATATTTCAACTTCAGAAATTGATGCATCAGCACGGTCATATACTACCTGCGATGCACGCATAGAAGCTCCGGTTTCAAGAAAATAGATTCCCAAACGCTTTCCACCTCTTGCAACAAATTGAGTATCAACACCATAGCGGCGTAAATGGTTAATTGCAGACTGACCTAATGGGTTGTTGGGAACTTTAGATACAAAGGTTCCGTTTAATCCGTAATTGCATAATGCAGCAGCTACGTTCGCTTCTCCGCCACCATAGGTAACGTCAAAACTATCACTTTGTACAAATCTCTTGAAATCGGGAGTCGATAGACGCATCATTATCTCTCCAAGTGTTACGACTTTTTTAGCCATGGTTTAATTCTGTATTTAATTGAAAGAACTTGTTAAAAATCCAAATTTAGGATAAGCAAAAATACATTAATGGGTGATAATTAAAAGTTTTATCCATGCTTTATTGTTTAATGACAAATAAAATGTTACGTAAGCACATTAATACTTTGATTTTCGTTTCATTTTAGCTAATTATTTATTAATTATCTAATTTAGGGGCTTAGTTTTACTTAAATTATAATACAGATGAGCAAGAAAGCAGAACTCTTGAATTTAATACCCGAGCAGGGTATATTACCTTTATATTTCAACAAAGATAAAGAGACCAGTATAGGACTTTTGAAGGCATTATATAGTGCGGGTATCCGCGCAGTAGAATATACTAACAGGGGAGAGGCGGCTCTCGCAAATTTTAAGGAGATGAGAAAGGTGGTTGATTCTGAACTTCAGGGAATGTACCTGGGTATTGGAACAATCAAAGATGGAGCAATGGCTCAGACTTTTATTGATGCTGGTGCTGATTATATCATCTGTCCGGGTCTGGTAGAGAGTGTCGCAGAAGTTGCCGATAAGTATGATATGTTATGGGCACCGGGTTGTATGACTCCAAGTGAAATAATCAGGGCAGAGACTTTAGGTGCTAAAATGATCAAACTTTTCCCCGGAAATGTTTTGGGTCCTGGCTTCATGTCAGCGATAAAGGAATTGTTTCCTAATCTTAAGTTTATGCCTACAGGTGGGGTAGATCTTGACCGTGCGAATATTGAAGGATGGTTTAAAGCAGGGGTTTGTGCTGTTGGAATGGGCAGTAAACTGGTGAGTAAGGATGTTATGGAAAACAAGAAATACGATGAGCTTATTGCTTCAACTAAGTCGGTTTTGGAGATAATCAAATCAATAAGAGCTTAATTCCTTAATAGATAGTTAAAGCCGTCAGAGTATTTCTGACGGCTTTTTTTGTTTTTTAGCTGAGCTATAACAGGTTTTTTTTTTTAACCAGGTTCAAAAATTTAAACTTT
>CAZGCG010000160.1:0-7999 GCA_964524205.1 uncultured Sphingobacterium sp.
TTAAAATGCTGGATAATTCAGGGAAGGTCTATTTCCTGATTGATGAAATGTTAAGAGGGACCAATTCGGTTGATAAATATCTCGGGTCAAAGGCTGTTATCGAAAAACTGATCTCCCAAAATGCGGTAGGTATTGTTGCTACTCATGATCTCCAAATCGCCGGACTTGAGCAGAAATATCCTGATTATATCCGTAACTATTACTTTGATATCCAAATGGAAGCCGATGAAATGAGGTTTGATTATAAGCTAAAAGAAGGGGAATGTAAAACCTTTAATGCTTCATTATTGCTTCAGCGAATCGGAATTTATCCTGAAAATCAGCATCAGCAGGATTCTTAATCCTGCTGATGCTGAATCAATTACTCTTCGGACAGATTTTTTAATTGCATAAGCAGAGAATACGTACCGGCAGTCACAATCTTCTTTGCTCCAAGATCAGTCTTTATCGCAGTGTAGCCGTTTTCTGTTTCACCGGTAATTACTTCGGCCATTTCGTATGTTCGTATCGCCTTTTCTGTAAATACATAATTCTTTCCTTCAAAGTTTACTACACTTTTCTCCGGAAGTGTCTGCTCCTGATTGTTCTGCACAGCTATTTCTGCATTCATATACATTCCCGGTATCAGGCTTTTATCAAATTGCTTAAAATGGCAATGGATCTCAGCAGTTCTTTCTGCTGACAGATTGCTGCTAATCAGACCAATTTCGGTTTCATATTTCTTGTCCGGATTATTGTTTGAGAAGGAAATTGCCTTTTGTCCCCGGCTTAATTTGCCGAGGTCTTTTTCAAAAACTGTCAGAGTGAGGTGTATATCCGAAGGATTAATTAATTCAATCAGCACATCCGAAGGATTGAAATATCTGCCTATATTTCCATTGACCCTGCTGACATATCCATTGATCGATGAGCGGATCTGTATTTGCCTGCTGATGTTATTTTCGTTCAGGCGATCAGGATCAATACCAATCAGTCTTAGTTTTTCTGCATACGCAGCGAACGCAATTTTCATACTTTTATATTCAGCTTCTGCCAATTGAAGAATCTTGTCACTCCCTGCTTTTTCCTTATTCAATTCCTTTTGCCTGTTCTGGTCTTGTTCTGAATAGGCTAATTTTGCCTTTGCTACTAGATAATCCTGTTGCAGCTGTATATATTGGGAATCTTCAATTGTTGCAATCACCTGACCTTTTTTTACCATGGTCCCCGGTAGCATTGTTGTAGATTTCAGGTAACCTCCAAGAGGTATGCTGATGGATATCAGATTCTGCGGGGGAACTTCAATACTGCCATTAAGCCTCAGAACATCCGAAACCATCCTTGTCTCAGCAAGGCCTGTTTTAATGTCTGCATTTTTGAACTGGGCTTCTGTTAGTGTGACCAAGTTCTTATTAACATTTTCTTTAGTTTGCTGAGTTTCAGTGTTCTCTGTTCCGCAGGAAATTAAAACAATACAGATCAGACAGATACTGTGTAAGCGGATGATATTTTTAAATACTGATATATTAGCGTTTTTCATTATAATTTGGTGTTAAATTGTAGAAATTCAATTTGTATAATACTTTCATTCAGGCTTTTGACTGCATCCAGATATTCACTCTCAATTGTCAGTGCCTGCTGGTTAAGAATGGTCCATTCCAGGTAATTGATCTCCCCGGTACTGAGTTGCCGGCTTAGTGTCTGCTTAATTGTCGCAGCATTTTTCAATCCTGTTCCTTCAAAATAATTCACATCCGCTTTGTTCTTTTTTAACTGTGCCAAGGCATCGAGATATTGTTTGTTCAGACTTTGTTTTTCGCGTTCAAGTGCGGTCAGGGCTATAGCTTCATTGACCTTTGCTGCACCGGCTCTGGATCTCTGAGCTTTGCTGAAAACAGGAATTCCTATTCCAGCCTGAATTGAGCTGAAGCGGCGACTATCGTTCAAATCAATACCATCCCGGATACTTAGATTATTATATCCAAATGAAAGGTCAGGGAGAAGCTTTGCCTTTTCCAGTTTTGTACCTGCCTCAGCAATAGTCCTCTGCTGCTCCATTATTTTTATCGAGGGATGTTGTTCGGGATAATTATTCTCAGGATTAAGGGGCTCAGTAAGCTTGAATGGCCTGTTATCCGGTTTATAGTATTTCTCAGAATTAATAAGAAGGCCAAACCGGGTACTAAGTGTTTCCCTGTCCTGCACGAGTTGGTTCAGTTGCAGTTGAATCGCACCTTTTTGATTGACGGAAATTGTGCTTTCAAGGATGTTGCTTTCGCCGCTTTTTAGCCTGACTGTACTAACTCTCATGAATTCAGTGTACATGGTGTCGGTTCTTCTTAGTAATTGTTCTTTTTCCTCCAGATATTTGAGCAAATAATAGACCTGAGTTACATTTTTTCTAAGCTCTGCAATCTGCAATTCCCCTGAAAGCAGACTGTTCTTCCATTCCTCTTCATACACAGCTTTTTGCCGGCTGTAAACTGTTGGGAAGCTAAAGTTTTGGCTCAGACTTAATCGGGAATCCCGGTAGGTGCTGTTAAAATTACCATACTCAGCAATTAATTGTGCATGAGGGAGCTGTGATGCTGTGCCAATCATTCGGTTCCGATAATTTGCTTTTAGAACTTCCTCTTTCAGAATCAAATTGTTTTTAAGGGCTGTATCCAATGCAGCTTCGAGACCAATCGGAATCTGGGCATTTGCATTTTGGCTCTGCGAGATCAGAAGTAGAAGTAATGCCGCTATGGCATGTTTTTTCCGCGGTCTGAATCCTTTTTCAAACTGAATATATAGTACAGGCAATACAAACAGGGTCAGGAAAGTTGCAACAAGTAAGCCTCCAATCACTACCGTAGCTAAGGGTCGCTGAACTTCAGCACCTGCACCTGAACTTAAGGCCATAGGCAGAAATCCGAGTGAGGCCACGAAAGCGGTCATGAGTACCGGTCGTAAACGTGTCCCGGTGCCTTTGAGAATGATTTCGCGGATATCGGCTTCGCCAGAATTTTTCAAGCGGTTGAATTCAGCTACAAGTACAATTCCATTTAAAACAGCGATTCCAAACAGGGCTATAAAACCAACGCCTGCACTGATGCTGAAAGGCATCCCGCGGAGAGCCAATAAGAATATTCCTCCAATTGCCGAAAGAGGAATGGCCGTATAAATCAATAAGCCCTGCCTGATTGAGTTGAAGGCAAAATAAAGCAGTAGGAATATCAATGCCAGTGAAACCGGTACTGCAATCATCAGACGATCTTTTGCGGCATTCAGGTTCTCAAAAGAACCGCCATAAGTAATGGTATATCCGGGGGGCAGTTTAATGGCTTCATCAACCTTTTTGCTCAACTCATTCACAATACTTTCAACATCCCTGTCCTGAACATTAAATCCTACAAGGATCCTCCGTTTTGCATCTTCACGTTGAATCTGATTCGGACTATCCTTCAGACTGACATCTGCAAGCTGGTGTAAAGGGATTTGAATTCCATCCGCCGCAGGTATTAATAGTTCCCTGACATTTTTCAAGTTCTGTCTTTTCTCACTTGCTAAACGAACTACAAGATCGAACCGTTTCTCACCTTCAAAGACCTGGCCGCTGATCTTGCCAGCAAATGCTGAATTGACCACCTCATTTATTTCCTTTATGCTCAGACCATATTGTGCAATTGCATGACGGTTATAATCAATCACAATCTGAGGAATCCCACTTACAGTCTCGACATACAATTCACTTGCTCCCTCAACACTGCTGACAATAGTTCCAAGCTTTTTGGCATAAAACGATAGCGTGTCCAGATCCTCTCCAAATATCTTACAAACAACATCCTGCCGGGCACCAGTCATTAATTCATTAAACCTCATTTGAACAGGAAACTGAAAGCTGGTGGTTACACCAGGTACTTCCTGTGCTGCTTTTGTCATTTTCTCAGATAGTTCGTCGAATGAACTTGCCGAAGTCCATTCACTCTTGTCTTTAAGTGTAATGATCATATCACCCATATCCATAGGGAGGGGTTCTGTTGGTACTTCACTGCTGCCAATTTTGGTAATGACTTTCTGAATTTCAGGGAATCGGGATTTGAGAATGTATACCACTTTCTGGACGCTTTCGATGGTGGTATTCAGATTACTTCCCGCAAGTACTCTTGTTTCTACGGCATAGTCCCCTTCCTCAATGGAAGGGATGAATTCACCACCCATTCTGGAGAGCAGGAGAAGGGCAATAATGAATAAACCTAAGGTGCTTAAGATAACAGTTTTGGGAAATCCAAGGACTTTAACCAAGGCATTTTTGTAAGCATGTTCAATCTTAAGCATGATGCGATCCGACAGATTTAGCTTCTCCTTTTTATCGCGGCTCAGAAAAATTGTACTCATCATTGGGATGTAAGTCAGGGAGAGAATGAATGCACCAAGCAGCGCAAATGCCACTGTTTGTGCCATGGGTTTGAACATTTTTCCTTCAATGCCTTCGAGAGTGAATATTGGAAGGTAGACGATCAATATGATAATCTGCCCGAATACTGCACTGTTCATCATTTTTGAAGCTGCACTTTTTACCTCATCATTCATGTTATGCTTACTAAGGCGGTTTAATCCCATAAATTTTCCGGAATGAGCCAACTGATGCATTACTGCTTCAACAATGATTACAGCACCATCTACAATCAGACCGAAATCAAGAGCACCTAAACTCATCAGGTTCCCGCTTACCCCGAAGATGTTCATCATTATCACCGCGAAAAGCATAGAAAGCGGGATTACTGAAGCTACCAAAAAGCCTGCACGCAGATTCCCAAGAAAAATAACCAACACGAAAATAACAATCAATGCTCCTTCCAATAGATTGGTTTTAACAGTGCTGATGGCATTATTAACCATCTTGGTTCGATCCAGGAAAGGTTCAATGATCACACCTTCTGGTAAAGATTTTTGGATCTGCGCAATTCGTTCCTTGATATTATCGATTACCTCATTACTGTTTCCGCCCTTCAGCATCATTACTATAGCTCCTGAAACTTCGCCCTGGTCATTATAAGTTAATGCACCGTAACGTGTTGCATGGCCAATCTTAACCTCGGCTACATTTCTGATAAGCAGTGGTATAGCACTTTTGGTGTTCTTGATGCGGACATTTTCAATATCTTCTGCACTGTTGATTAATCCCTCACTTCTGATGTATAATACTCCTTCGTGTTTTTCAATATAAGCGCCTCCGGTATTCTGATTGTTATTCTCAAGTGAACTGAATACATCATTTATGCTTATTCCATAGGACTGAAGTTTATTAGGGTCAATAGCGACTTCGTATTGCTTCAGTTTACCTCCAAAGGAGCTTACTTCGGCGACACCTTTGACACCCAAAAGTTGCCTTCGGATGATCCAATCCTGAATAGTACGCAGTTCAGTAATTGAATACTTTTGTTCATATCCTTTTTCGGGACGGACAACATATTGATAGATTTCCCCGAGTCCGGTTGAAATAGGACCCATTTCCGGATTACCGATACCCTCAGGTATTTGCGATTGAACCTGTTGCAGACGTTCTGCTACCTGCTGCCTGGCCCAATAAATATCAACATCATCGTTGAAAACGATTGTAACCAGAGAAAGGCCAAAACGGCTATAGCTTCTGATTTCCTTTAATCCGGAAATATTACTGTTTGCCTGCTCAACAGGGAAGGTCACCAATCTCTCAATATCCGTGGCTCCGAAGGATGGAGCAATAGTAATTACCTGTACCTGATTATTTGTAATGTCGGGAACAGCATCAATGGGTAATTTGCTGAGCTCATAAGTTCCATAGAGCATTAGTGCTATGGTGAATAAGCCAACAATTAATTTGTTTTTTATCGAAAATCCAATGATCTTATTTAGCATAAAAAAAATAATTTCAGCACTCAGAAATGAATGCAAATACAAAATGAGGCATACCTTTTGGGTATCCTTATGAATATTAGTTTAGGAAATGGATGTAAATCAGCTGAATTTTGGTGGTTGCCAGATTCGGTTCAGGCAGGCTGATGGAATATAAGGTTCCTTATATTTTAGAGTATTTAATGAGGAAAAAATTGAGAATGGTATCAGTAGGAGATTATTTCCCGGATGATGGATTCCAAAACTGAAGGATGAAGAACTGGAACCAGGATCCTGTGATTTGAAGGGTAGCTGACTGTCGCGATCATTGTCCTGGTCATTGCCATCGTCGGCTTGATAATGCTGATAAAGAAACTTATAGAAGGTAATTGAATTATTGTCTGCTTTATGCTCTGCGAAATGTGAGATCAGTACAGGTAACCTGAATAGTTCGCCGAGGCTTGTAGTCGCAGCCAGGTAAAGGATGATATAAGTTATAACAGCAGATTTTCTCAATTCGAATCGATATTTCGAGCCATAAAGATTGCTAATAATCTAAGGAAGTGCAAGTATCAAAATTGGTACATGATTTTTTTAAGTTGGGGTTTAGCAATTAAGGTCTTTATCGTTTGGGATTTTTCGGGATGATTTCCTTTTGAAAACACTGAAACTTAATGAATTTCATTCCATTCTGACTTAATATAGTCAATGCTATTATTCTATTCGATAATTATTTACTGCAAATGAAAATTAATTTCTTTGTTCTTATTCTTTAAGATTGCTGTTTTTTGGAATCAGCTCTCAGCGAGGCAGGTGCCTATTATTGATTATTTTTTTTTACATTTAAAACAGAAACTAAAACTTATTTAAATTGTGAACAATGTCTAATTCTTTCAATCGCCGAAAATTTTTACAGGCAAGTGCTTTTGCAGGAGCTGCTTCCTTGTGGTCACCTAACTTAAGTGCTGAGACTTTAATTGATGTCAAATCATCTGATATTGGCAAGTCAAAATGGGACCTCGACACTCCGGCTTTATGTGTCGATCTTGATAAAATGGAAAAGAACATTAAACATGTACAGACCCGGTTGCAGGGTACAGGTACAGGTGTTCGTCCGCATGTTAAAACACATAAATGTCCGGCCATTGCAAAGATGCAGGTTGCTGCAGGTGCGGTAGGAGTGTGTGCTGCAAAGCTTGCAGAGTCGGAAGTGATGCTTGCTAACGGAATTCAGAATGTATTGATGACCGGAGTTAACATCTCAGTATCGAAGATCAATCATGCAATGGCATTAAGAAAGAAGTATAAAGGCTTCATTCAGGCTGTAGATAATATGCAGAATGCCAGGGATCTTCAGGATGCTGCCAAGGCTGCAGGTATTATTGCAGATATTGTTGTGGATCTTGATGTTATCAACAGATCAGGTATTGCAAATGGGCAACCAGCATTAGCACTAGCCCAATTTGTAGATAAAGCACCAAATTTGAAATTCCATGGTGTACTGGCTTATGATGGTGCTGTTCAACATGTTGAAGGATTTAAGGCTCGTAAAGAGCAGGCATTTAAAGCTTTTGAACCGGTTGTCGGGAGCTATGAACTGATGAAGAAGTCCGGATTAAATATGGAGATCTTTAGTGGTGGTGGTACTGGTACTTATGATATGATGTATGAAATTCCAGGCTTTACTGATGTTCAGGTCGGAAGCTATTTGTTTATGGATCATCAGTATATGATCATTGGTGGAGCAAATAATGAAAAAATAATGGATGATTTCGCACCTTCTCTTACGGTAATGGCTACCATCATCAATGATTCTAAAGCAGGAAAATATGTAACAGATTCAGGATCAAAAGCTTTAACATTAAACGTACCACACGGAATCATTATCGGAGAGCCAGAATTTGATTATAATGCAGGCTCAGATGAGTACGGTTCAGTAAAAATTATCAATCCCAACAAAACCTATAAAGTAGGGGATAAATTCGAGGTTATCGTACCACACTGTGATCCTGTGGTTAACTTATATGATTTCATGTACGGTATCCGGAATGGTAAGGTTGAAAAGATTCTGCCTATTCTGGCGCGCGGGAAATCGCAATAGAATTCCAGTTGACAGTTGACAGTTGACAGTTGACAGTTGACAGTTGACAGTTGACAGTTG
>CAZGCG010000161.1:0-7956 GCA_964524205.1 uncultured Sphingobacterium sp.
AGCCTATAACACACAGCTATTGGTTTCCAAAATTAAAGCACTGTGGCTCCAGAGCCTTATCTGACCAATTATACCCTTATTTTCTGCCTTCCTTATACCGAACTCAGGTTATTTTAATAGGGATTTTGTTATATTAAGGTAGTTTTGATCATTATCATTAACCCACACGAAATATTTTTTCTGCCAGCTTTGAGTATTTTCTGCCTGTTTATTAGAAACCATGTCCCATGGGGGATAAACCCTGATACCTCGTTTTCCTCCTTCGCCATTTTGTGATATTATTCCCTTACTTAGCAGAACTGATTTTGGAAAAATGAACAGACCAAAATTATCATCTTTTACAGATGAAATAATGATGAAATCTATCTTGTCAGAACTATCGAATGGCTGAGTTATCCCTTCTTTATTTCTTCTCCAGATTGTCACAAATTGTCCAGCTTTTGATGGTGTGATTTTGGATGCCCGATATTCGATTATTTTTCCTGCCAGTTCATAAGAGCAAGCGCTGTAAGCACTTCCTTCAGAATGAATTGTAAGGTTCTTCAGGTCATACCCGCATGGATCATAGACCAATTCTTTAGCAGTTTTTAAATCGCTGTATAAAATTTTGATTTGCTTAAAGATTATTCCTTCTGCATGTTTCACAGTCTGCTTTTGCGTTATCAGAAATGATTTAGTTAATGGATTGAGAATATATAATCAAACAACAATATAATTTGCCCGGGACCCCAATTGATGAAAAAAAGAGTAAGTCTTTTAAGATTCCTTGATTCCTTGTTGCGGAAGCTTTTTCAATTTTGCAGTCAGAACTCCAGTGACAGCACCCTCTTTCGCTGGTTTGCTATTCCTGACATTGCTGTAGATTTTATAGGTTTCTGTTCGTTCGAGATGTTTCTCTTCCAAAACTTCAAATTCCGGAAAGTATTCCCTTACAAAATTCCAGTTCATAGTTTGCGGTTCGGTTAAGGTTGGCATGGTATGGATATCTACAAGCAGTAAAAATAAGCCATCATTTTTTAAGGTTCTCTTGATTTCCTTACACGCATGTACCATATTCTCAACATGATCCAGAGAATTGAATGAACAAATAACATCAAAATAATTATCGGGAAAGGGGATATTCTCAACATAGGCTTTTACATAGCTCATTTTATGATCCTTTGCACCCATTTTGAGATATTGTTCAGCCAGTGGATCCATGCCTATCCTTTCTTTTGCCATATCAGCCCATTCTAATGAACCTCTCGGACCACAACCGATATCCAGAATAGTCTTGTCTTTATAAAATTCTTCAGGGATAGAAAAATTATCAGTATAAAAATATTTGTAGTGAGAATTCTTAGTAAGGTTTTTAGAAAACAGCTTAACTGTTTTCCAGTAGCACAACTCAAAAAATTCTTTAAAGGATAAGGAGCCTGTACCTGCGGCTGACTTTGAATTCATATTTTTTACTCAAATATTTGGACGAAGGTATTAAAAGGATTTGTTTAAGTCAGTCATTACAGCAATTCAACTTCAGGCTTTATTAAAATTTCCTGATAATGATGACTCCTGCAACAACAAGCAAAACCCCAAACAGTTTCATTAAACTTATAGAATTTTGCTGAGCAACGAGTATGTTGAAATGTTCCAGTAAGATCGAAACAATCATTTGCCCGGCTATTACAAGTCCGAATGTTAATCCAGGACCTAATTTTGGGAAGGCTAATATGATTACTGTGACATAGAATGCGCCGAGCAAACCTCCAAGCCAAACATGGGCAGGAGCCTCTCTGACACCTGCCCATGACATGGATTGCTTCGTTATTAAGATATAAGTTAATAGTCCCAGAGTGCCAACGGCAAAGGACAGCATTGAGGCATAAACCGGACTTTCTGCCGCTTTTCCCAGTTTTGCATTTAATCCTGCCTGAATCGGCAAAAATGCTCCTGATAGGAATGCTAAAGCAATCCACATTAATTTATTCATGATTTTAAATACAGATTTTTATAAAAATACTGTTGTTAAATTGCTTTTTATAAAACCTCTGCTTTTATTTTACCGGATCATAGGCAAATACTTTTCCCTGTTTTCATAAATTACCCAGAGATTGATTGCCATTAATACGGCAGCCATGACTAAACCCGATGGCATAATGATAAGATGTGTCAGCAAAATTCCAACCATTACCGGGAAAATTACCAAAGCTCCTAATGCTCTGGTTTTTGGGATGATAAATAGAATACCTCCAAGTATTTCTGCAGCACCAATCAGCGGCAGGAGCCAGCCAATTTCCATGAATGCATCGTTAATTCTTTTCATGTTTTCGGGTAAATCCTCAGGGACAGGAATATAGTTCAGGAATTTGTTCAGACCCGCGTTTATCAGCATAAGCCCGGTAAGCAGACTTAGCCCAAAAATAATTTTCTGTTTCATGTTTTATTTGGTTATTGCTAGGAATAATTCGTCCAGTCTTTCCATTGCAGAAGCCAAACCTTCCTGCATGCCCATTTGTAATACCGTTTCCAAATCTTCCAGGGATTTGTAAGTTACAATAGTTTCAACCATAGCATTTGAGCCCAGATCTTTAAAGTTTACATCCCAGTTTGCCCGTGGCAGGTCAGGATTGATCTCACCATTTTCATCACAAAATGCATCCAATGCGGTATATCGGTCTATAGGCTCGATTATCAGGTAATCAGTGCGGCCCCAGTGTTCTTTACCACCAGGCTCAACCATTGCATAGATCCAATGTCCACCAGCTCTGAAATCCATCGATTTGGTTTTCGCACTTAAGGGCTTCGGGGCAAACCATTGCTCAAGTAATTCACTTTTTGTGTGGGCATCCCAGACTAGTTGCCTGCCTGCCCGAAATTCCCGCCTGATTGTTAATGTGTTTTTCTCCTTGTCTGCAAGGAAGTCGAATTGCAAATTGTTTTTCATAATTATAGCATTTGGTTTTAGGGTTCCGCATGTGCGGGATTGAATAAACTTATATTCACATTTAAAGTTCGGGATCTGCTCAAAATACTCAATTTTCCGAATCCTGAAATTATTGCGAAACTAATCGGTTGCAAATATGTATGCAACTGTTCGGTTTCGCAAATATTTTTTCAATTTTATAGGGAATGGGGAATAGGGAATAGGTAATAGGAAATAGGGAATAGGGAATAGGAAATAGGGACCCGATAGGTATCGGGTGGGAAACTGGGAATAGGGAATTGGTATTGGAGTTTGGAAATTAAATCATTAATGAACATTAGGTATCAGGTGGAATTCTCCATTTCCAATTTCCCATTTCCAATTATTGTCTCTTCTCACATAAATTTCTCTATCTCATAATCCTTAAATATTGCACAAAAGGACCTATATCATCTTTGTAGTGTTTAGCCATTACTCTTGAGATCTGTGCAATATGACTCAGATCATGTGCTACCCAGGTTGCCAGCACTTGCCTTAAGCTTACGACGCCAAAAGCTGGATGATTTCCGGTCTTTTTGAGGTCATTTTCACTTATTCCCAGACTTTTTAATTCTTCAAGATTGGCGTTCCTTAAGCTGGCAAATTCCAGAATTAAATCATTTATTGATTTTCCCCGACTGGTTTTGAACTGGGCAAAACGGTCAAAGGCTTCGAAGCTTTTGTCAGCTTTGTCGGAAAGAATAATTTTGGTTCTGATCATCCAGTCGGCTTTTTCACCCTGAATTAAATGGCCAACAACATCAAATGCCGACCAGGTTTCAGGGCCTTCATTACAACTGACCCATTCAGTGGGGAGGTTTTGGAGCATACTTGAAAGAACATTCGGAGTTCTTTCGAGAATAGCAATGGTTTTGGGTATAGAAAATGACATCTGTTGGAATATTTAATAGTTCAATTTTTCTGATTTTCAGTTCCGGTTACGTTTTTCAGAATCCTTTAAAAACTCTTCCGTGAAATGTTCCTGGTGTTTATCCACCGAAAATTTAGCGGCATTAAAAGCTTTTGAATCTCCTTTAGCAATAGAAAGGGTATTCCAGTTCTCGGCACACATTTTACCAATAAACACAATCTGGCCAATATGGTAGGGGTAATGAGCCATTTGCCTGTTAATAGCCTCCATCACAGAATGTCCCTGGTTACGGATGTAAATCGTTTTATCAAGATCCTCTTCTTTCAGGGATTTCAGACTGTCTAAAAATACATTCCAGCCTTCATCCCATTTTTTTAGTACTTCCTTCTTTGAGTTCATGTCGTTTTCAAATTCCGCATCTCTGTCACGCCATTCCTTTTCTCCATCAGTATTTAAAAAGTCGGTCCAGCGGCTCATTTGATTACCCCATAAATGCTTTACCAGTAAGGCGATACTATTACTATTTTCATTGTATTGCCAGAAAAAATCTTCATCGGTAATTTGATCGAAAGTTTTTTCTCCGAGTGATTTATAATACTCAAACTGCCTGATTACACTGTTTAAATAGTTTGTTTCCATTGTCTGATGTTTTGTTGTTTTAAAGACTTCACCCTTTCATCAAATGACAAATTATCAGGCAAGGGATAATGAATTGATTTGAAGAATTCCATAAACTCATCCGAATGCTGGTGACTTCTCTTCGTCTGAAGATTATAATGTGCCTGTTTTGACCACATAACGGCCTTGATGACGGTCTTTTCTTTGTTCCACATTAATCCTTCCAGAAGCAGGGTTTTATCATTGAATGAAAGCAATCGGGTTTGTATAGTGACGCTTTCCATAATTTCTGCAGGAACAAGATAGGAAATATTGTTTTGCGCAATTACCCAGGTCAGACCCGTTTCTTTTACCATTTTATGAATATCGATATCATAATATTTTAAGAGCTGATCCTCCCGGGCATTGATAATGTAGTCAATATATTTTGAGTTGTTTAAATGATTGAAAGGGTCGCAATCTGGAAAGCGGACCAGGGTCTGACTTTCAACTTCTTTTTCTAATGTTAATGTTTCCATCTGTCTTTATTTATTGAAATTATATGCGTGTTTCTACTATCCTCTAAATATACCGTTCGGTATATTTTAATTTAAAAAAATTTAAACCTTTAAGTCTTTGATCATTCTTTCGAGAAAATTCATACTGAAATTCAGCTCTGTTAACTGGCCGGTAAGCTTTGCCTGCATAACGGCACCTTCAACCAGCGACATCAGAATGGCTGCAAATTCTGCTGCATTGGTGCAGGGATTAATTTCTTGTTTCTCGATCCCCTTTTTAATGAGCAATTCAACGGATGTTTTCCAAAGTCTAAGCGCTTTTAAAGCTTTTTCCCTGAGCATGGGATGGGTATCATCAGCTTCAGCTGAGGTATTTAAAAGCGGGCATCCTGCTTCGAGAAAGGGGAGGCTGAACAAGTTTCGATAAGTTTCAGGATAGACCAGAAGTTTATCGATGTAGGTTACCCTTGCCTCCGTTTTTTTCCGGATATAGGACACCACTTTTCCAAAATTATAATCAAAAGCAGCCAGTGCAACTTCATCTTTGTTCTCAAAATTGCCGTAAATGCTCCCTTTTGAAAGTCCTGTTGCGTTCATTAGATCATTGATCGAAGTCCCTGCATATCCCTTTGTATTAAATACCGGGGCGGTTTTCTCGACAATGTACTGTTTGGTACGATCGGCTTTTGATTCTGCTTTGTTCATGCTGATACAAATATATAATAAAAAATACCGATTGGTATAATTTATAATAATTTTCAAAATATTTTGCATTTAGAATAAACACAAAATTTAATCTGCATGAGAACCAGATGAAATCTTTGATTATAAGTATTGGTTGTTATGGATGTGGGTAAGTCTAATTGTAAGCTTGAACCAGCACTTCCGTTGGAATTTTAAGCTTATCATTTAAGAGCCTGATCATTTCCAGCGTCAGTTTCCTTTTTTTGTTTAGTATTTCGCTGGCCCGGCTCTTCAAACCAATAAGCTTCACCAAGTCTGATTGAGTATATCCCATTTGTTCCATTCGAAACTTAATTGCTTCGATAGGATCCGGGAAGCCAATGGGAAATTGTTCATCCTCATACTTTTCAATCAGGATACCCAGTATTTCCAGTTCATCACCCTGGGCTGTGCCTTTTTTTGAATCAAAGATTAATTCAAGACGTTCAAGTGCCTCCAGGTAATCTTTTTCTGTTTTTATTGGCTTAATGGTCATATGCATTAAATTTTTGCTGCATCAATTTTGTCGTATTGGGAATGAGTTCCAATAAATCGGATCCAAACCATTTGGTAATCATAATTTATTCTAACTATCAGCCTGTATTTGTTTCCTTTGATATTGAAAACAACCCGATTATCCTTTAAGAAACTTGCGCTTGGGTATTCTCTTTTTATGTCTGCAGGAGATTTCCAAATAACATTACTGGTTTCCCGAAACCAGGAAATCAATTGCTGCTGACTGTCAGTATGCTTCTCCCAAAACTCCCGCAATATTTTCTTTGCAATTATTCTCACATGCTAATCTTTCAGCAAAGATACAAAAAGTTCCCAAATTGGGAATCATGTTAGATATATTTTGTTTTGGGGATTTTTAATAGAAATCAAATGTATCTATATATTCGACATACCCTTCAGACATGTCAAACAGCAGGGTGCTTTTAGAGTATTTGATTAGAAATCAAATTTATCTATGTATTCGACATGCCCTGCGGAACATGTCGAACAGCTGAAGGGCTTTAAAAACCGTCAGCCTAAATATATTACAAAAGCTGATAGAAGTACAATTGTTGAGGTACTTCCGTCAGCCCTGCTTTTGCCAAACCGATGTTAGCGGTTCGTTGTTTTCCTTGATAAGCTCTGTTATAGTTTGGTAGAGTATAATTTGATTAAAAAGTCTTTTACAGAGGTTGGTCTTCTTCCCAGTAATTTCTCTAAATCCGTACTTTCTAAATCCAACTCTCCTTGTGCTTGTGCAACTGCAAAGCTTGAAAATATGCCAACCACTTCTGCCGGCACACCATAACTGCTTAAAGTTTTGCCATACTCTTCAACAGATGGTGAAACGTAATTGATTGGTTTTCCGATGACCTCAGAAACGGTTTTGGCTATTTCTTGATAAGTAACAGCTTCTGCATTTGTAAAGTCGTATTCTTTACCAATATGACCATCGGTCGCTAAAATACTGGCAGCTGCTTCAGCCATTTCCGAACGCAATACAGCACTCACCTTACCGTTTTCAGCAGGAATGAAAATCACTCCCGATTCTGCAACTTTTTCACCAATAAAGCCTGGTAAAAAGTCCATATACAGATTGTTTTTCAAAATGGTGTAATCAATACCGCTTTCCTTCAACCATTTTTCAGTTTGAATATGCGATTGTGCCACTATCCATAATGGCGATGCTTCGCTTTCATTTCTTCTTTGAAAACTCGTGTAGATTATATGTTTTACACCTGCTTCTTTAGCTGCATTAATTACGTTTTGGTGCTGAGCCGTGCGATTGATAATATCACTACTTGATACAAAAAGCAGTTTTTCTAATCCTGTAAAAGCAGTTACAAGTGAATTGTAATTGTCGTAATCGCCAATTAAAGTGCTTAAGCCTAGCTTTTTAAATTCATCAGCTGATTGCTCGTTTCTTACTAACGCAGAAATTTGGCTGGCTTTAACTCCTTTTTCTAAAAGAAAATTAATGGTTGCATTGCCAAAATGCCCTGTTGCTCCTGTTACTAAAATCATTTTTTTGTTTTTTCTTAATTTATTAATTACTTTTGTTACACAAAGTAACTAATAATAGTTTATACATGTAATAAGTTACCGAAAGGTAACATTAAAATTAGTAGTAACGATATGGTAACTAACGCGAAGCAAACAAGTGAAATTAATTGTCCCGTAGCAGCAACGCTTCTACTTATTGGGGGTAAATGGAAACCTATTATAATGTACTGTTTAAGGTCAGAAACAAGAAGGTTTGGTGAAATAGTGGCAAGAATACCTACTATCTCAAGAAAGGTTTTAACCGAACA
>CAZGCG010000162.1:0-7953 GCA_964524205.1 uncultured Sphingobacterium sp.
TTATCGGTTACTGTTCCTGTCACAGTACGTTCCTGTGCCACAGCTTGAAAAGCTATAAATAGCAGCAGGAACAAACTTTGTAGAAGTTTTTTCATACTTAATTGGTTTAGAATTGGTTAAATGAGGATTGATTATTATTGGTTACTTTAAAGTCAAATTTGAGCAACATATTTGTTACGACAAAATATATTTATTGCTATTTTTATGTAAAACTCTTAAACTACTGATATTCAATTGATTAATTTTACAAATAAGGAAGTTTTATTTAAAAATAGTATGCTTGCATTGTGAAATTCAATTCGTAAGTGGTAGATAAAGAGCATAATGCGACTTAATTAAGGTTCTATCATTGAGGCTGGCTGATTTCACAAGCTGCATAATCTACCCATCTTAAAGGCTCTAAAAATTTTCGATCTAATTCCTTTTATTGTAACATTTATATAGACATTTATTATTATTTTACTACTATGTATTGCATATTACCAATCAAAGCACATATCTTTGTTATATGATAGTGGAAAATACCCAAACTCAGATGCGGAAGGGAATACTTGAATATTGTATTCTTTCAATAATCTCCCGAGGGGAGATTTATGCATCAGACATCATCTCTGAACTTACAAAAGCCCGCCTAATTGTCGTAGAGGGTACTATATACCCCCTATTAACCCGATTAAAGAATAACGGACTGTTAATCTATAACTGGCAGGAATCAACATCAGGCCCCCCAAGAAAATATTACACTTTGTCGCCTACAGGGTATGAAGTGTTAAAGCGTCTGGATACAACCTGGATAGAATTATCCTACGCAGTAGAAGTATCACTAAATGACAGAATTATAGAACCCATTAAAGAAAAATTATAAAAAATTGCTAAAATTAAGGCCATGAATAAAACTATTATAATCAACATTAATGGGATTGTTTTCCATATTGAGGAAGATGCATATGAAGTGCTGAGGACTTATATGACTGGTGTAAAAAGGCACTTTGCTTATTCCGCCGATAGTGAAGAGATAGTCACAGATATTGAAAACCGACTGGCAGAAATGTTCAGCGAAAAGCTGAAACAGGACCATAAACAGGTAATTATTGTCGAAGATGTTGAATATGTAACGGAAAGAATGGGAACTGTTGATGATTTCGATATCGATGAAGAAGATCCTACAATACGCCTGTCAACCGGCGCCTTTAAAACTGAAAAGAAATTGTTCAGGGATCTGGACGATAGTATAATCAGTGGGGTTTGTGCAGGTATTGGGCATTATTTTGATGTGGAACCTAAGTGGATCAGGCTGATTGCAATCATCACCTTATTTATGGGAATCGGTATTCCGGTGTACATTATTTTATGGCTGGTCATTCCTAAGGCTAGAACCAGGGTGGATAAAATGGCGATGAAAGGGGAGCCGATCAATATTCAGAGTTTCAAAAAGAACTTTGATGAGGAGATAAAAAATTTAAAAAGCGGATTCAAAACAGCACGCAAAGAAGCGAAACCTGCAATTCACCAGTTGGCGAAGTTTATTGGCAAAGCCGGGATGATCTTTGTAAAAATTATCGGTGCAATTATCATACTCGCCGGAGTAACCGGCCTGTTTGTCCTGGGTATTGGTCTTATTACCTTTCTGGGCTATTGGAACGGCAATCAGTTAAATACCTTTCCTTTTAATATGGTAAACCCGGGGTATAAATCTATCTTGACCCTCTCCGCTTTTACCCTGTTATTCATTCCGATAACCGCACTTGTTGTATTTGCAATCAGGGTCTTATTCGCTCATTTTGAAGTTTCAAAGGCTCTTTACTTCGGAATGCTGATCATTTGGCTTGGGGCATTAGGGATTGGAGTATACCATATATCAAAGATTGGTTCAGAATTTAATGAAGAAGCACAATATTCAATAAAATCGAATTTAACGCCATCAAATACCTTTTATCTCAAACTAAATCCTGTTCAATATCTCACTAAAGAAGATAGTATGGATTATAACATCGACCCCAATGATTTTAAGGGCCGGATTATTATAAACTCCAGGAGAGGGAACTTTAATTTACCCAGAAATGTAAGTCTGAAAATTGTAAAAGCGGATATAAGCACTCCGGTACTGATTCAGGAATTTAGTGCCAAGGGCCCAGATTTTGAAACAGCCTTAGCCAATGCACAGCGTGCAAAACATCGCTATATCCAAACAGATTCCTTGTTATTAATTGATGGTAACACGCATTTGCAGAAAGGTGAGTTATGGCGTGATCAAAATGTTCATCTGGTTCTCAGAATTCCTGTTAATACAACCCTATATATTGAGGGTACGATAAACCAATATCTTGAAGATTATAGCCTCTGGGACTGTCAGCCTCAGAATGCAAAAAAAGATTTCCTTTCAGAATGGATTATGACGGCTAATGGTTTAAAATGCAAAAACGACAGCTTGTATAATCAAAAAAGAAATGCGCCTGAACCGGAAGAACAATATTAGTACAGGCTAAACCCCGTGGCAACCCAAGCCCCCAACCCCGGACCTGATCCGGGGCCGGGGGCTTTTTTAATGCCCTACCATAAATACGGCATTACTGAATAATAATTTACCGTTTTCCCAAAAACCTCTGAATAAGGGATTATCATCCAAATATACCACTGAACCATTGCCCATTTCCTGTACCCCAAAAATAAGTCCATCGATTAATTTCTTCTTTGCCTGTACCCCAACAAAACCAGTCACATAATTCTCCTTTTTAATTATGCCTACATTCCATCCACCGGTCAGGTATTTATAAACCTTATCATCAAGCTTTAAGGTGTAATAAAAATTTGGAAAACCAAATCCCAAAGGATGAGTATTATCTAAATCCACTTTATAAATAGCTCCCGGAATATTTGTACTTACATTCTCCCTTTCTCTTTGTTCATAAGCCTTCAGGTCCTCATAGATATCTTTATCTCCTTTTTTAGCATCCTCCTTATTTTTGAGATCAAAACCCTTTTTACCGGCAAGTTCTGAAACCGCGTTTTTCATTGCAATAAGTTTACCACCGCCACGAATCCACTGCAACATTTTCTCATTTCCCATTTCAGAATAACTGCCATCAGGATATATAAGAACATCAAACTCGTTCCAGTTGATCATATTCAGATCCTGCGGCCTTACAACCGTTACAGGATATCCAATCTCCTGTTCAAAAAAATGCCATATCTCACCCAAAGAGAGTGAAGAAACAGACTCTCCACCTACAACAACCACCCTGGGTTTCTTTATAAAACGGACTTTACTTGATCCAAGATCTGCTCCTTTATCTACAAATGCTGTAGGAATCGCAAAAAGGCCAATGCCCGATTTTTTCGCAATTTCATTCACAGTCTTCTCAAATCCCCCATTAATTGCACTGTTACCGTTTCGGGTAATAATCAGTGATCCCGCATTAAATCGCCTCCCGGAAGTTTCAAACGGGATTTCCGAATACCTAACTTTAATATTATTATTCAGTAATTCAGCCAGAAATTTTACATCAGCAATAGAATTCCAGTTCGCGATATAGGCCACAGGGTTTGAAACCGTAGAAGCCGATACAGTACTCTCCGGGATAAGTGTAGTTTCCGGCTTGATGGATTCCTTAGTGGCATAAGCCTGAAGTCCGTGAGCATAGGGTAATGACCATGCAGTAATATCGTAGGTTGCAGAATCTGACACGAATGTATTTGGCTCAAACAAAACTTTCAGAAGTACCGATTTGGGCTGATGGGCACTAAGCACCATATCTGTTTTATCGACCCTGAAGCTTTCTGATCTACCATTGAAATAATTATAACCCTGAGCCCCCTTCGAAACCCCAAAACCAAATTCAATTCCATTCCTTTGAAGCAGTGCAGCTAGAGATTTTATCTTTTCAGTATTATCACCCTTGATGATGTAGGATTTATAATCCCCGGGAGGATTTGATTTGCTCGATGTAAAATAATTCCTGAATTCTCCAATTGCCTGCTCAGCATGTTGGGAAGCCGCTTCTAATGTTGAAAGACCTGAGGTATGATGATGGTCGATCCGATCTTTCAGGGTTAAAGTATCACCTTCAGCATTAATAACTGCAAGACCCGCTCTGCCTGAGCCCCCCTGCTCATAGGTCATTCCTATGGAGCCGTTATAAACCGGATAAGTATCGCCATAAGAAGGATATAGCAGATCAAAGTTCTCACGGGTAAAATACATCCATCCATTCTGATCGAAGTAGCGTGCATTATTCTTGCCAATAATAGTTTGAAACTCCCTTTGCCATTTACTGATATCCTGATGATAGGGTTCTGCAGCCGGAGCAAAATAATATGGATTATTTATTCCCTGTTCATGAAAATCAACATGAACCTGTGGTAGCCATTTATTATAAACTGCAAGACGCTGCCGGGATTCAACCTGACTTTGCCATACCCAATCGCGGTTCAGATCAAAATAATAATGGTTGGCCCTACCTCCCGGCCATGGTTCCATATGCTCACGTGCAAATGGAAGGGCATCAGGAACCGCATTTTTTATCGGATTATAAAAATTAACATAACGTTCCCTTCCATCAGGGTTTAAACAGGGATCCAGAATAACCAGGGTATTCTTTAACCATACTTTAGTTCTTGCATTTGCAGGATCAAGCAGATCAAAAACGGTTTGTAATGAAGCTTCTGTTGAAACAGATTCATTTCCATGAACGTTATAGCTAAGCCAAACCAATACAGGCTGATCTTTTAAGCCTTCTAAGGGGTTTGAAGTATTTAAGCCATCCTTTATTCCGGTAAGGCTCATATTATTCTTCCGAATCTGCTCAAGACGGGAAATATTTAAATCTGAACCAACAAAAGCAAGAAACAAAGGTCGGCCTTCATTGGTTTTACCATAATCCTGCAATTTGATATTCTTTGAGACAGAAGCCAGGTATTTGTAATACTCCACCACCCTGTAATGTGGTGTAAACTGATCACCCAACTTATAGCCCAGAAATTCGGAGGGGGATTGAATTTTTTGTGTAAAACCATTCAATTGCATTCCTGTTAAAAGGAGAAGCAAAATAAGACTTTTCTTCATTCGGAATTATGTATTTATAATTGGTAATATGCCGCAGCAAACTGGATAAGCGATAAAAAAAGCTCAGATTGAACAGTATAAATTGAAGCATTTATTCTGATATTAAAGCTGCTAATCAGTCCTATTCAATGCCTGAGGAAATCTCTCGAATGTACGAGAGAATCGCATAATTACCAAATTCTTCTCCTGAGAGGAACAAAAGTATTATTATTGTATCAAGCTATTAAAAATGACGATTGAACAATTATACGAGGTATACAGGAAGCATCCGGTAATTTGTACTGATACAAGAAAGATCAGTAAATCATGCCTGTTCTTTGCTTTGAAAGGTGATCATTTTAATGGTAATGAATTTGCCAGTCAGGCCATTGAAAACGGCGCAGCTTTTGCGATAATAGATGAAGAAAAATATGCTGTAAATGAGCACTTTATACTCGTTTCAGAGGTTTTGGAAACACTTCAGGATCTTGCCAGATACCATCGGAAACAGCTTGGCATTCCAGTAATCGGAATTACCGGAAGCAATGGAAAAACCACTACCAAGGAGTTAATCAGATCGGTACTTTCACAACAGTTCAAAACCTTTGCTACTGAAGGTAATCTGAATAACCATATTGGTGTTCCATTAAGTATTTTATCAATAGACGATGCCTGCGAAATTGCCATTATCGAAATGGGTGCCAACCATCAGAAAGAAATTGAATTTCTTTGTGGAATTGCCCAACCTACCCATGGACTAATCACAAATGTTGGGAAAGCGCACCTGGAGGGATTTGGTGGGATTGAAGGTGTTAGAATCGGAAAGGGAGAACTCTATGAATTCATAGCCAAAACCGGAGGTACAATCTTCATAAATGCCGATAATCCTGTTCTAAAAGAAATGTGTGCTGAACGTGAAGTTCAAAAGACAGTAAGTTATGGTTCTGCAAAAGAAAATTTCATAAGTGCAGTACTCAAATCGTCTTCACCATATCTTTTAATTGACTGGATGACTAAGAACGAAACTTCGAAGGATCAAATTTATACAGCAGAATCAAATTTACCAGGGATCTATAACTTTGACAATATTGTTTGTGCAATTTGTATCGGCAGCTATTTCAAACTTAGTCCAGGGCAAATCAATTCAGGTATCAACTCTTACCATCCGCTCAATAATCGCTCTCAGCTCTTCAAAACTGAACGAAACACAATAATCTGTGATTATTACAATGCTAATCCGAGCAGTATGATTGTAGCTTTGGATAATCTGGAATCGATGAATGCGGCTTCCAGGGCAATGATTTTAGGTGATATGTTTGAATTAGGAAAGGAAGCCGGCAAAGAACATCAATTGATTTTAGATAAAGCAATAGCAGCTAATTCGGAAAGAAAGATCTTTATTGGTGAAGAATTCTATAAACTGAAAGGAAGCAAAACTGCTGAATTTTTCAGAACAGTTCATGAAGCACAACAAGCGCTGGCAGAAAATCCAATCATGGCCTCTACTATTTTAGTAAAAGGGTCAAGGGGAATGAAGCTCGAAACATTGTTACCACTTTTATAAAAAGGGCAATTCAGGATTATTTCTCCGATTTTCTAATCAGGTTCCTGCGGTATTGCTGAAGGATGAGTAGGATCGGTGCACAAAGAAATGAAAATACATAAAGAGGATGCCCCGGCTCAAAAATCAATACTGAAAAAAGGCAGAAGGCAATCAGAAAAATCGTGAAATAGTTGTAGTAAGGGCTGGTCAGTAACTTTTGAAATTTCTTCATCTTAATTCACCCTTTCTACCCTGATTCCGGCATCAGTAATATGATCCAGCGGATTATCTCTCATATTCTGTTCCAGCTCAATAACATACTTTCCTTTCAAAGGAAATTTATAATCTTCTTTGAATAAGATTTGATAACTGTACAAATTTCCCGAACCACTACCAAGCCATTCTCCATCCGGAAGCGCCAGTTTAAATTCTCTTCTTTCGGTAGATTTTTTACCATCAGGCCCTGTAATGTGGATCAGCAGAAAAATATTTGAATACTTATAATCTGAAGTATGACGCAGGTTGAGATATAAATTACAGGGTATATCTGCTGATTCGATACTTAATGGAATTTTGACTTTCTCTGTATACGACCAGTTATGCTTATCAAGTTCAATATTTGTGTCTACAATTGCCAACTGATCCTGGCAGGAAGCCAGAATTGTTGTCATCAAAACAACAAGCAAAAACGATATTTTAACCGGCTTCATTAATCTTATTCTGTAGGTTTTCCACCGCCTGGTTTTTCTCCGGCCGGCCTTTCACGGTTGTTATTGTTCCGGAAATTCTTCCTTCGCTTGTTGTTTCTGTTCGGGCCCTCAGGTCTTTCAGCTTGCGGACCGGCAGGTCTTGGTTGCTGATTAGGATTCTGAGGCTTTGGTACTCTTGGGGCTGCTTCCTGTCCGGCTGGTGTAACTGAAGCTGCTTGTGGGGCACCTGGTCCCTTGGGTTTATTCCGATTCTTGTTACGATTATTTTTCTTGTTCTTTCCTCCCTTATTATCAAGACGGGTCAGACTATCCTGTCCAACTACATTTTCGTAATCATACACCTTGGCAACAACAGGTTTATCTTCTTCAGCAAGCTCTACTTTCAGATATTCCGGTTTAATTCCCTCTTTATTTAATTTCTGAACTTCTTTTACTCTGGCGATATCTACTGCAATCCAGTTCTCATCATTTGGATAGCTAAACCACATCAGTTTCTTGAATATATCTGTTTTCTGATGTCTTACAGTCCCAGTCATAGTCTCCAGGCGTTCCACATTATCCGGAATATCCCTAAGAGCATCCATATAGGTATCCAGCTCATAATTCAGGCAGCATTTTAATTTGCCGCACTGACCAGCAAGCTTCAGTGTATTCAATGA
>CAZGCG010000163.1:0-7951 GCA_964524205.1 uncultured Sphingobacterium sp.
ATATGAGTTCAGAAACAGGATTCTTCCGCAGATACAAGTTTATTGTTGACCGATTCCCCGCTGAATGGAAGAATTATGATATACTGACTACCCTTTACCGCTTATCTTTCTTTTACTTCCGCGGAATGATTCAGCGTCTGTTTTTTAAACGTTCAAGCGGATTGGTATTGGTAGGTAAGGGAGCCTCCATCCGTTATGCAAGGCATCTGAGTGTTGGAAGAGATTTTATAGTTGAGGATTACGCCGAAGTAAATTGCATGACTTATCGTGGGATAGTAGCAGGAGATCGCGTAACCATCGGAAAACACGCAATCATCAGGCCAACTAATATTTATGGGTCTGCCATTGGCGAAGGGCTCAAAATCGGCAATAACTCCAGTATCGGACCTTATTCCTATATAGGATGCTCAGGGTTTATTGAAATTGGAGACAACGTGATGATGTCGCCACGAGTGAGTATATATGCCGAGAATCATTTATTTGACCATCCAGATCTTAGCATAAAAGAGCAGGGAGTAAAAAGAGAATTTGTCAAAATAGAAGATGATTGCTGGATTGCTGCCAATACCATAATTCTGGCAGGGGTAACCATCGGGCGCGGGTCAGTTATTGCAGCAGGAAGTGTTGTGACCAAAGATGTTCCACCCTATAGTATTGTCGGTGGAGTACCGGCAAAAGTCATCAAAAGCCGTAAATAGATCGCTTATTTTGATCGAAAAAGAATAATCTGATTATGTGTGGTATCATTGGTGTAATCTCAAAAAAGGAAGTGAAAAACTTCCATGCAGATTATTTTAATCCCCTTAGCCATGCCCTTGACCAGATGGAGTACCGTGGTCCGGATAACAAAGGAATATGGATGGAAGATGGTATTTGCCTGGGCCATCGACGCTTATCCATTATCGACCTTTCTGCTGATGGTAACCAACCATTTCATTCTTCCTGTGAGCGGTATATTATTGTCTTTAATGGTGAGATATACAACTATCAGGAATTAAGATCAGATCTGAAAAACCTGGGCCATAGCTTCAGAACTGAAAGCGATACAGAGGTTATTTTAGCGGCATACATTGAATACGGCCCAGACTTTTGCAAAGTCCTGAGGGGAATGTTCGCTTTGGTTATTTATGACCGGGAAGAGAAGCAGGTAGTTTTCGCTCGTGACAGATTGGGTAAAAAACCACTTTTTCTATATGAAAATGAGGAAATTATTGTATTTTCTTCAGAAATAAAGTTCTTTCATGCATTCAAAAATATTACACTTGAAATAAATGAAGAAAGTCTTTTAAATTTTCTATCACTACAATATATTCCAGGTCCGGGTACCATTTATCAAAACATAAGACAAATCAGTCCCGCGAATGTCTACAGCTATAATCTAAACAAATCCCAGGGAGAAACATTAAGCTACTGGAGTATGTTCGATTATGTTGGGGAACGGAAAGATATACCTGAGATCGAAGAAATCGATAGCCTCATCGAAAAAAGTATAAAATACCGGCTAGTTGCCAATGTTGATATCGGACTACTCCTTAGCGGCGGAATTGACTCCTCTCTTTTAGCCTGTTACATGCATGAACTGGCCGGGAAAAAAGTAAAAGCCTTTAATGTTGGTTTCGCAGATAAGTCTATTGATGAATCTGTATTTGCTCAAAAAGTTGCAGCTTCTCTTGACCTCGACCTCATAACCCTAAGGCTTGAAGATATCACAGTTGAAAATTTTTCCAGTTCTATCTATCATGCCGATCAGCCACTTGGAGATTCAGCTATAATTCCTACCTATCTGATCGCAAAATCAATAGGGCAACATGTTAAAGTAGTTTTATCAGGTGAGGGTGCAGATGAACTTTTTCACGGCTACGATCATTATCGCTATGAGAAATATTTTTACCAACTAGGAAAATTACCCTTTGAAGGTGCCCGTACTCTCATGGAACTAATCTCGGGTGTGGGTATCCATAAATTTGACAGAATCAAGAACAAACTCAGGAGCATCGGTTCATTCAAAAACGATACCGGTGTATCCAGGTGGACTTCCATTCTTAGTCCGGAATTAAGCCGGAACTATTTAAAGACCGCAACACAAAACAAAGGAAACTACGAAATCCAATTCCAAAATTTTCTTCAGGACTTTGGAAAAAAATCAGGGAAGCTGGAATCAAGTCTGATGCTCGATCTTTTGACCTGGTTACCCGACGACCTGCTGGTAAAAACAGATCGCATGATGATGGCCTGCAGTGTAGAAGCCCGTACTCCATTTTTAGATCATCACCTGGTTGAAGAAGTATTGAGATCGTCTTCTCATTTCAATCAACCTTTATTTCAATCAAAAAACTATCTGAGACAATTATTAAAAAAGAAATTACCAGATTCAGTATCTCAACTGATATCAAGCCGGCCAAAACAAGGTTTTGAAACTCCGAAACTCCAATGGCTCAATTCCAGTTTGTCTGAACTTTCTTCTTATTTATTTTCGGAAGAAAACCTGAAAAATAATCCATATCTGAATGCCAGGATGGTGAGCACGCTGTGGCAGGATGCTAAAAAACAAAAATCGGGAACAAATAACCGCTTAGTCTGGAATATTTTTTGTTTTTTGGAGTGGTACAGACAACATGAATCTAAATTCGGGTTTAAGAAATGAGTGAAAATATACTATTAGTCGGGCATAGTGGCGATATGTATGGCGCAAGCCGCTCATTGATTAAGCTGGTTCGGATCCTGGATAAAAACTACAAGGTATATGTATTATTACCTGAAGCCGGAATCCTTCATAAAGAATTAAGTAATATCCTGCCTAAGGACAGAATACTGATACTCGAAAACCTCTATATCTTTACACGAAAATCTTTTAAACTAAAATACATCGGATCAACGATGGCCCGGTTTATCAACAATCTTTTTAAGATAGGAAGGATTATTCGCAGATATGACATCAGGATCATTCATACAAATTCTGGAGTAGTTCCGGCTCCTGCATTTGCTGCAAAAATCTCAGGGCGAAAACACATCTGGCATATCAGGGAATGGTTTGGCGATTTTAATAAATTCTGGCCAATCTACTCAGCTTATATGACCAAATTTTCGGACAGGGTAGTCTGTGTATCAAAAACCATGGCTGATCAATTTAATGGTCATAAAAAGGTAATAACCATTTATAATGGTTTTGAAATTCCTCAGATCAAAACAGAAATTTCAATCCCGGAAGCGCTACGGCAAAACCTAAATCAGGCAGACCTGGTTCTGGGTTGTACTTCGAGAATCAGATTGATCAGGAAAGGTCAGGAATACCTGATTGAAGCAATTGGAATTATCACTCAAAAAACCGGGAAAAACATTCAGGCAGTATTGATTGGCGATTATGTTCCGGGCTATGAATGGCAAAAAGAAACTATTTCAGCACTGATCAAAAAATACCACCTTGAAGACCGGATACATTTTCTTGGACATTTAGCGAATCCACTTCCATATTACAGATTATTTGATGTTTTTGTATTGCCTTCGGGCGAGCCAGAACCTTTTGGAGGAGTTATCATGGAGGCTATGAGTTTGGCTTTGCCTGTAATTGGGTCAAATGCAGGAGGCACTACAGAACAAATTGCGAATGCACAGAATGGTTATTTATTTGAAAATAAAAATGCAGAAGACCTTGCAGATAAGATCGCTCTTTTTCTGAATGATCCTTCAAGCATAAAATTATTCGGAAAATGCTCAAAGGAAAGAGTTGAAAAATACTTCAGTTTGGATCTGCATGAGGAAAATATTCTAAAGCTATATAAGGAAATCCTGAACCAGAAATAGTACACTAAACTATCAGATGAGTGTCGCATGTACTTCCATATTTCCTGCAACGGCACACGCGGCACGCGTGCGCCAGCAATATTGAATCGTCCTTTTAATTCCCGTATTTAGAATTAATTAAATACTTTTGTCGAGGGTTAAAAAAAGGAAATTTAGAGATTCATCAGAATACCATCTCTAAGTAATTACATACCCGATTGCCGGGAAAATGATATAAATGATTGGATGAAAGTAGCCATTATAGGTACCAGGGGATATCCCTATGTTTATGGTGGTTTTGAGACCTTTGTTAAAGAACTTGGCGAGAGGTTAGTAAAAAAGGATGTGGAGGTACACGTTTACTGCCAGGCAAATTTATTTAAAGAAAAGCCTGCATCTGTTAATGGTATTAAACTTCATTATATCCCTACAGTAGAAACAAAATCACTAAATCAGATTATACATTCATTCCTGTCTATTATCCATGCTACTTTTAGCCGCTGCGACATCATTCTTGTAGTCAA
The DNA here is from genome assembly GCA_964524205.1 of uncultured Sphingobacterium sp. Taxonomy (GTDB): domain Bacteria; phylum Bacteroidota; class Bacteroidia; order Sphingobacteriales; family Sphingobacteriaceae; genus Daejeonella. The sequence goes on from CAZGCG010000163.1 coordinate 4,305, forward strand.
CCTGGCCGCCGGTCCGATGGGCTGGATACCAAAGATTACCGGGAAGAAAACAATGATCAATGTGGATGGTTTGGAATGGCTAAGGCCCAAATGGAAGGGGCTTGGCGCTGCTTATTTCCGGTTTGCGGCCAGACTTGCCACAAAACTATACGATCTTATCATTACTGATGCAGATGCAATGCGGGAGGTTTATCTAAAAGAATTTAAAAAGGACTCCCTTGTTATTGCTTATGGGGCCCCTCCTTTCAAGAAAGCAGATCCATCCCTTCTGAATCGGTTTAATATCTTTCCTGACGAATATTACCTGATTGTTGGACGATTAATTCCTGATAACAATGCTGACCTGATTATCAAAGCATATCTGGATTCTGCATCTGAAAAAAAATTAGTAGTTGTTGGTGATGTTCCATACCGGGATAAATATGCTGAAGATCTCAAAAAACTTGCAGGTGAAAAAGTACACTTTATAGGCTATGTTCGCGATAGTGATGAACTTATGGCCTTATATCAAAACTGCTTTTCCTATATTCATGGTCATAAATATGGTGGTACAAACCCCGCTATGCTAAAAGCCATGTCCAATAATTGTGCTATACTTGCCTTAAATACAAGTTTTAATCGTGAAATGTTGACAAATGGTAAATTTGGCTTATTATTTGAAGAAAGTACCGGATCAATACAAGAAAACATGAAGAATCTTGAGAAAGATGAATTATTAACTAAACAATTAAGATCAACGGTGAGTTCAGGATTGACAGATAAGTACAATTGGGATTGTGTTACAGCATCGTATCAAAAGGCCATGATAGAGTTGCACAATTCAAAATCAAAAAAATAATTCTCATGACGAGACCTTATTTTTTATACAACGGATTCCGATATTTAATCGATACCCCACTGCTTATCCTGTCCTTTTGGATAGCAGATTATTTAACCGCAGGTCAGATCCACTCCGGGCAGGAATCTTTTGTATATATTTTCCTACTGCTTTCAATTATTGCATGGTACAGTGCAGCACAGATTTCCGGGCTTTCAAGAGATTTACGGTCAAATAAGTTCGCTGAAGAAATCATATATGTATTGGTTACATTGATAATTTTTGCAATAACCTTAACATCCTGCTTATTTTTCTTTCGCAATAAAATTGAATTAAGTAACAACTTCCTGCTTGTTTATTTTCCGGTACTGTTTACGTTAATCCTTTCCTTCAAGTACCTGTTTAGAAAATATCTTCATAGCATTTTTTACAGCGGAAGACTTCAGGAACAAATCATCCTGGTAGGTTCAACACCAGCAGCAAAAGATTTTTATGATACAATCAATCTGCACACCTATTATGGTTATAAATGTATCGGATTCCTGGATGATGAAAATACAAAACTGAATGGATGCAAATACCTTGGGAAGATTAGTGATATCAATAAAATACTGGCAGAATCTCCTGTTGATGAAGTAATTATTGCCCTACCTAATGCTCAGCATCATCATATAAGTGCCTGTATAGAAGCATGTGATTTCCATGCAAAAAGGGTTCGGATGATCCCTGATCTTTATTTATATGCTGCCAGTAATATCAGTATTAATACCATCGGACTTTTACCTGTCATTAATTTCCGATCACTTCCACAGGACAGGCTACCCAACAAATTATTAAAAAGATTTTTTGATCTTTTATTCTCAACACTGTTCTTTATTCTGATTGGTTGGTGGTTTATGCCTATCATAGCAATACTTATAAAACTTACATCTAAAGGCCCCGTATTCTTTAAACAGGAAAGGTGGGGTTTGAATAACAAAAAAATAATATGTTATAAATTCAGAACCATGTATTATGGAAGTCCTGAAACTGATACAAACGGCGATTTCCTGCAGGCCACAAAAAATGACCAGAGAGTAACTCCATTAGGTAAATTCTTAAGAGCATGGAATATTGATGAATTACCTCAGTTTTGGAATGTATTAAAAGGCAATATGTCTGTTGTTGGCCCCAGACCACATGTTACTCCACTAAATATCTCTTCCATTCAAAATGTAGACCGTTATATGCTCAGGCATCTTGTTAAGCCCGGGATTACAGGATATGCCCAGGTAAATGGCTGCAGGGGCGAAACATCTGCACCTGGTTCAATGCAGCGAAGAGTCAATTATGATCTTTATTACATTCATAGCTGGACTTTTTGGATGGATTGTCAGATTGTATTACAGACTATAATTCTTACTATTAAAGGAGATCAGAATGCTTATTAATAAACGGAAACAGGTGCTTCGGATCTCTGTCATTTTGTTATGCATTACCCAGTTGACACTAAGTAATGTACTGGCACAGGTCGTTTGGGAGAATCCGAGACTTCCAATTAACAGTTTCCTCTCAAGACAGGCACAAAAAGGGAACATCAATATTGCAGACTTCATTCTTCCAATGAGCAGAAAGGAAATTACTTTCAACCTGTTCGCTCTTAAAGATTCCATTCACAAATTGTCAGTCATCGAAAAAGAGGAACTTAACTTTTACCTGCAGGAGTATACTGAATTCAATAGCAAAAGGATTGATAGTACTTCATTTTTTAAAAAAGATCCATACGGACGTTGGAGGGCCTTTTCAGCGGAGGAGAGTGATTTTCTGATCAGAATTGACCCTGCTGTGGGTATGGAAACGACTCAGGGTGGAGGTAAAAGTATCCTTAAAATGAGTGGAGGATTGCAGCTTTGGGGGCACATGGGAAAAAACATTTCTTTTCAGGCATTTTTCACAGATATTACCGAATACGGAACCCGGGTTGACACGATCAGGCAGTTTAATAATGAAACAGGCATAGTAAGATTCGCCAATGTTAAACCAGACTCCAAACTACTCACATACAGCAATTTAAGAGGCAGTGTGAGCTATGAATTTAAGAATGGATCTGTTAGTTTAGGGAATGACCAGTTACTGTGGGGTTATGGTGAAAACGGCAGGCTGGTTATGTCTGACAAAGCCCCTGCATATCCTTTTATCCGACTGGATTACCAACCCTTGAAATGGGTTAAATTCCAATATTCTCATTCCTGGCTTCAATCTGCAATTCTAGATTCTGCCCGCACCTATCCAAAAGGAAATACCATATACGGAAGCGATCGGGAAATTTATGTGTCGAAATTTATGGCCACACACAGCCTAAATTTCTTTCCGGTAAAAGGATTATCACTCAGTATTGGCGAATCGATCATTTACAGTGATAAAATGGATCCGGGGTACCTGATCCCGGTCATGTTCTTCAAAGCTTATGACCAGATTTCAAGCAGATATAAAATCAATTCTGGTTCTAACGGACAATTTTTCTTTCAGGCCAGTTCAAGGAACCATATAAAAGGAATGCATTTATATGGTACGCTTTTTATAGATGAAATTCGGGCTTCTGAAATATTTAATAGAAATAAAAGCCGAAATCAAATTGGATTCAATGCAGGTGCCTCAATCACTGACCTTTTCTTACCATACCTGACTTTAGGAATGGAGTATACAAGAATTAATCCCTTTGTTTATCAAAACTTAATACCTGCTCAAACTTATACAAGTCAAAACTATTTAATGGGCGACTGGATTGGTCAGAACGCAGACAGGCTTACTGCATGGTTAAAATATAATCCATTGCCCCGCTTGTCAACAA
>CAZGCG010000164.1:0-7939 GCA_964524205.1 uncultured Sphingobacterium sp.
TATGTGCTGCCTGTACAAAAAGCCTTGCCCCATCTAAATGGGTTTTAATATCATTGGCTTTGGCGTAATTCGTAATGGCTTTCATGTTTTCGAAAGCAAACATTTGGTCCTGTTGCCTGCGCACCGGACTTTCTATGCAGATAACCCCAACTTTTAAGGCAACCCTGCCCTTTGCTGTTTTACCAACAACTTCTTCAATCTCAGCCAGGGTCATTTCTGTGGTATTCAGTCCGAGGGGAATAAGGTTCAATGCACTCAGGGTTTGGCAGCCGTCGCCGGTATCCTGATAGATATGGCTTTGTTCCTGCAAGATTACTCTGCGATTGTTGCCGGCAAGCCGTCGCAATGCCATATGGTTTGCCAGGGTTCCTGTTGGCATGAAAACTGAAGATTCTTTACCCATAAGTTTGGCAAACCTGTTTTCGAGTTCCTCTACTACTCCGCCGTTTGAATAGAAGTCGGTTTTGATCTTTCCCTCATCGGCGAGTTTCATTAATAATTCGCCATATTCTTTCGGACTTAATGGCACGCCATCATTTACAAAATCAACAGTTTTGCCTGCAAGTGCAGCTGTTTTTTGTGGAATTTCTCCGCCGTATACATCAGATTGTACGGCTGTTGCGGCAATAATACTGCCTAGTTTTACAAAATCTCTTCTGTGCATCGGATTCTTTTTTTATTCTAAAGTACTCATTTATACTGCTTTCAAAGCATGATTTCCCTGGTAACGATAATAATAAGGGCAAATTTTTTTTATTCACTCCTTTTGAGGTGAAAATTGATTTAGGTATCCCTATCCCCGGATCTTTGAGGCTTATAAAGTCCTGCTAGTACAATTAAACACACAGTGAGCATAGAAACAGTAAGGGTGATTAGCAAAGTCGAAATAATGCTTTCGATGAAAGGATCTCCATCTTTTCCTCCGGCGATTGGCATTAATTTACCAGCACCAGTTATTGCAGAAATTAAAACAGCCAAAAAATTTGCGAATGTGCCATAAAGGGCCAGCCAGAATCCGAGGTAAATCCATCTCTCTGCTAAATTCAATTTGTTCCAGATCAAACCCAGCACGCACAGAAATATGCCATTCATTACTCCTTCGAGATGCGTGCTTACACCCATTCTTGGATTCGCCATTATCGGGATAAACAGGCCCGTTACTAATCCCAAAAAGAATAAGAGAATCCCCCAAAAAATTAGTCTTTCTGATTGCTTATTTCTTGACTCAGGATTCATTATTATTCCTTTGATTTTATCTTATTAAAGATGCAAATAAGCCCCGCAAATTCCTAATAAACACATAATGAACTGCTTAGAATAATTTCTGCAGGCTTTTAGCTTTAAGCTTTCTGCTTTAAGCTTTCTCACACTTCCTTCCAATAAGAATCCTCCACCGAAGCCCAAAATTTAGCTTTGGGCTCAATGTCAAGATAGGGATAGGTAACTTTTGAGAGAAAAAGTCCCTGAGGGTGTGCAGGCAATATTTTTGATGGAATATTTCTGGAGATCAGGTGGCTTTCAAATTCATCCACACTCAGGTTACCATCGCCGATTTCAATTAGTTTTCGGGCTATAATGCGGATCATCCTGCCGAGAAATCGGTTGGATGAAATGCGGAAACGAATTCTATCGCCACTGCTGTTTTTGTACAAATTGGCGGCAGAAACATGGCATATTGTATGTTCATTCTTATCAGGTGATTTGCAGAATGCACGGTAATCTTCATATTGAGGAAGCAGTTCTACCGCCTTTTTCATTTGATTGAGATCGAAACCTTGCCTCAGATAAAGTGAACTGCTTTGACTCAGAAAGGGATCTTTATAGGTATGAATAAAAAAATCATAAACCCGCTGAATGGCGTCAAAGCGGGCATGAGGCTGAGCTTCCATCGGGATAATATCAAAGAGCGCAATGTCATCCGGCAGGATACGGTTGAGGCGGAAAAACAGATCGAAGTTCCAGCTCTTTTCTATATCCATATGGAAGAAGTATTGGCTTGCATGAACCCCCGCATCCGTGCGGCCGCATCCGTGAATTGTTATGCTTTGTTTAAAGATCCGGCTGAGACTGTTCTCCAGAACTTCCTGAACACTGAGCTTGTCCGGCTGCCTCTGCCAGCCGAAGTAATTGGTGCCCTTATAGCCGATATGAACAAAATATCTCAATTGGAATGTTTTAGTCCACTAAGCTAGTAAATGGAATTTAATGGCCGGCAAACCCCTATTGTTTAAATTATTAGTAATTTTGTAATTCATACATGACTGGCATCCTCTTAAAAGATGGAATGCTGGATAATTTAAAAGAAAATGAAGACTATCGTTATAATTGGAGGAATAATACTTGCGGGTGCAACTGTAATCGCCGTCATGATGGATCAGCGAAATGAAGCAGCGAAACCTGCCATTTCAACTCAGGGCATTCCACCCATGCCGGCTCAGGAAGGTGGTGAAAATCCGAGAATTAATCCTGCTCATGGTCAGCCGGGGCATCGTTGTGACCTAGCTGTTGGAGCTCCACTGGTTAGTGCCGATGGAACACCTGTTCCTGCTGCAAGTCCTCAGAATATTCAGTCAACCCCTGCTATACCGGCACCTGCACCGGCCGGTTTAAAGGTTAACCCGCCACATGGACAGCCTGGGCACAGGTGTGATATTCAGGTGGGGGCGCCTTTGTAGTGCGGTGCGGATCAGGTCCGCACTGACAAGCAGCGGGTCTAGCCGGATCTGCAGGCCGCATTTGTTTCGCGAATTGCGAATTAAATAATTTATGCTTAACTTTCCTCTATGAAAGAGCATAAGGGCATGCGCCCTCAGGATATCGTCTTACTTTTGAAACTCATTGTCGATTCTGATCAGGAGATTAAAATCAAAGATTTGTCTTCAAAATTGTTTATCTCAGCCTCAGAGGTTAGTGAATCCTTAAATCGTTCAGCAATTGCCGGCTTGCTGAATCCGCAGGACAGATCAGTAAACCGGGAAGCATTTCTTAAATTTTTGGAATTCGGACTTCCCTATGTTTTCCCTGCACAGCTTGGTCCGGTAATGCAGGGTATGTTTACTGCCCATTCTGAATCATCTCTGTATTTAAGTTTCTCATCCGAAGAAAAACTGGTTTGGGCAGATGAGCAAGGGAAGGAAAGGGGGCAAAGCATTTTACCACTTTATCCTTCAGTTGTCAAGGCGGTCAGGAAAGATAGAATACTGTATAAATTGTTAGCACTATGCGATATTATCAGGATTGGCAGTGTATCCGACAAGAATAAAGCCGTCTGGCAATTAAGAGAGGTATTCCAATCAAAAATTTAGGCTTAAGTATTGCCTTTTTGCAGAGTGGCTTCGCTTTTTTAAATTTAAGAACGGATATTTGCATGAAGCAATTTTATCAATGAGTAAACAGGTCACTGAGCAGCCCCCAAGCCTGGCTCTAAAAGACAAAAATCCCATTTCCGGAAAGACCGTTTATCCGATTCTTATTGCGATCAGTATTTCCCATCTATTGAATGATGCTTTACAGTCTATTATACCTGCAATCTATCCGGTAGTAAAAGATACGTTCAGCCTGAGTTTTGCCCAGGTTGGTTTAATTACTTTAACTTTTCAGTTATCAGCTTCCATTCTTCAACCTTTTGTTGGTTTGTATACCGACCGTAAGCCTCAACCTTATTCACTTGCAATCGGGATGGGATTCACACTTGTCGGGCTAATATTTTTATCCCGCGCACCAAGTTTTGATATCCTGATCCTTTCGGTTGCGATGGTTGGTATTGGTTCTTCTATCTTTCATCCGGAGGCTTCCCGTATGGCCCATATGGCTTCAGGTGGCCGGCGTGGAATGGCTCAGTCTATCTTTCAGTTGGGTGGTAACTTTGGCAGTTCTATTGGTCCGTTGCTTGCCGCTTTGATTATTGTTCCTTATGGTCAGTCAAATATTATCTGGTTCTCTGCACTTGCATTACTGGCTATTATTTTATTGATCAATATAGGCGGTTGGTATAAACGAAAGATCAGGATCAAAGCGAAGCGACCGGGAAAAGAAACATCTCATTCACAGGTGCTTCCTAAAAAGACAATAATTTTTTCTGTACTGATCCTTCTGGTGCTGATCTTTTCAAAATATATCTACCTCACCAGTATGACCACCTACTATACCTTTTATGTGATTCATAAATTTGGGGTATCGGTTCAAGACTCTCAGGTATATCTCTTTATTTTCCTTTTTTCAATTGCTGCAGGAACGATCATTGGTGGACCATTGGGCGATAAGTTCGGCAGAAAGTATGTAATCTGGGGCTCAATTCTGGGAGTTGCTCCTTTTTCTCTTTTGCTCCCCCATGCCAATCTTTTCTGGACGGTGATACTTACTATTCCAATAGGAGTGATTCTGGCCTCAGCATTTTCTGCGATCCTGGTCTATGCACATGAGCTTTTTCCGGGGAAAGTCGGAATGGTTTCAGGACTCTTTTTTGGATTTGCTTTTGGAATGGCGGGAATTGGATCTGCAGTTCTGGGAGGAATCGCCGACCGTACCAGTATAGAATATGTCTATGAGATCTGTGCTTTTATGCCTCTGATTGGATTAATTACTGCTTTTCTACCAAATATTAAGAACAGAGAGTAAGTTTCAACTAAGCGCTGAAGCAAGTTTAAAGCTGATGAAGAAACGTGTTCCCTTACCAGGTTCACTTTCAAAACGGATATTTCCGTTTTGAAGTTCTGTAAATTCCTTGCAAAGTGACAAACCCAGGCCCACCCCTTTTTCATTTTGAGTCCCAAAAGTTGATTTAACTCCCAAAGAGAAGAGATCTTTCTGTATTTCATATGGAATCCCTCTACCTGTATCACTTATTGTGATCAGACAGATATTGTCTTCTATTTTGGCTTCAATACCAATCTGCCCACCCGCTTCGGTGAATTTTACAGCATTATTTACCAGATTTCTGATCACAAGCTGGAGCATATCCCGGTCGGCTAAGATCATGATGGATTTATTGATATTCTCCTCAATCTTTATTCTCTTTTCAATGGCAATGGATTGCTGCGCCCGGATAGCAGGCAATATCGATTCTTTAAGGTTTACCGGAAGGAGATTGACACTTACCCCTTCCATTTGTGTTTTACTCCAGAGAAGCAAATTACTGAGCATCTGCTGGGTATTTTTTGTTTCATTGAGGAGGCTGGCTTCAATTGATTTCCGGTCAATTTCATCTGAGTTTAGCTCTGAGAGGATTTCCAGATAATTCTGAATAGAACCTAGTGGCGACCTCAAATCATGTGCAAGGATTGATAAGAGTTTGTTCTTGGTTTCATTGGATATTTTCAACTCTTCAACTTTCTCTTCTGCCACAATCTTCTCATGATGGTAACTCTTTCGTATATAAGTTGTAGCAATAAAAATGAGCAAAGCAGTTAGAAGATAGGTCGATGCGATATCTGCATACTGTAGAAAAAGACTGGGATAACGATGCTCAATCAATAATGTGTTATGGTATGATGAATACAGCAGAGCCATCACTTCCAGGATGTTTAATGCCAGCCAAAAAGGATATTGTTTCCTTGGAACAACTACAGTTATCAGGAAAATACAGAGCAGAAATAGCATCAGGCCGGGACCGTTAATCCCCGAGTTGAAATAAAAATTTATAACGAAAAGTCCATTTGCCAAAAGCCCGAAGAGTATTATACTGAGCTTTAATTTATTATATACCCGGGATAGGAAGTATAAAAGCAAACCAACAAGCTGAACAATGCCCATCAAAATAGCAAGTTCGTAAAATCCATAAAAGATATTAATAGGCAGACTTGTAATCAGAATAATAGATGAAATGAGGCATATCGTATGGAAAATACGTGCCTCGAGCGGGAAGTCTTCTTTAGGACCTATTAAATTGATTAAATATTCTTTTACGCTATCTGCTCTCAAAACAAGTTTTTTTAATCAATGGCATCTGATGAACAATTCTAATCAATTTACTGGTAAGCAAGTGATAAATTTTTTTAATTCGCTCAGTCTGTATTGAAAATGTCTGAACAAAGTGTATGAAATTGTTGATTGTTTATTAGATAATATACTCCTAACATCATGTTCTTTTTTACTGATTACATTCGGATCTATACACGTGATTTTATTAAAAATTAAGTTTAAATTTATTTGGATGAATAATAACAGAAGGAATTTTATCAGAAATTCAGGATTGGTAAGTCTTGGCTTTCTGGGATTGAGCCAGTTTGCTGCCAATGCGGCCACCTTAGGATTTATTGAAGAAGGCAATTTTCTTCGTAATTATGGTCCACTGGCACACCGTCAGGGCGATATTTTGAGTTTGCCTAATGGTTTTACAGCAAAAGTGATATCCCGTAAGGGAGATCTCATGAACGATGGGTTTTCTGTCCCGGGAGCATTTGATGGGATGGGTGTTTTTAAATGGAAAAATAATAAAACCATCCTAATCAGAAATCATGAACTTTCACCCGGAGCAATTGCAAATGGGCCATTTGGAAAAAATAATGAACTGTTGAGTAAGGTCAACAAGAGTGATATTTATGATTTTGGGAAATCTGAGAGTTTGTGCTATGGCGGGACAAGCACCATGATTTATGATGAAAAACTGCAGAAAGTAGAACTCGAATACTTAAGTCTAATCGGGACAGTTAGAAATTGTGCAGGAGGCATTACTCCATGGAATTCCTGGATTACCTGTGAAGAAAGCACACTTGTGAAAGGTGGTGAAAAGGGTAATCTTGAACAGGATCATGGCTATAATTTCGAAATTTTTGCTTCAGATAAGGTTGGCTTAACCGCACCTGTTCCAATCAAACCAATGGGCCGCTTTGTGCATGAGGCGGTCGCGGTTCATCCGACTCAAGGAATAGTTTATCAGACAGAGGATAGCGGTGATAGTCTATTTTATCGCTACCTGCCAAATAAGTTTGGTGATCTTCATAAGGGTGGTAAACTTCAGTGTCTGGTAATTAATGAGTGGGCAAGTGCTGATACCAGGAATTGGGAGAAACTGGATACTGATAAATTTCCTCAAAACAAAAGCTTTGACGTTCATTGGATCGATCTGGATAATGTAGAAGCACCTGATGATGATCTTCGATTAAGGGGTTATAAGGAAGGTGCAGCCCGCTTTGCCCGCGGGGAGGGAATATGGTATGGAAAGAATGAGCTATTTTTTGCATGCACCAATGGAGGACATAAAAGCTACGGACAAATTTTCAAATACATACCAAGCAAGTACGAGGGCAAGGATCGTGAACGTGAATCACCCGGAAAATTGGAATTGTTCCTTGAATCAAATGATATTGATACCTTTCAGAGTTGCGATAACCTGACCATAGCGCCATGGGGTGATGTGATCATTTGCGAGGATAAATCGGATGCAAGAATTATTGGAATTACTCCTCAGGGAAAGACTTATGTGATTGCAAAAAATGTAGGATACCCCAAATCAGAATTTGCAGGTCCGGTTTTCTCACCTTCAGGCAAGACCTTATTTGTCAATATTCAGTCGCCGGGACTAACACTTGCGATCACCGGTCCCTGGAACAGCTAAGAGAACCGGTCTAAACAAAGAAGCTCCGGCAAATTTTGCCGGAGCTTTTGTTATTTAAGGGAAACTGATCTATTTGCCTTTAATCCAAAGGGAAATATCATTGATCAGAACCGGACTAACATTTGCCGGTGTACGGTACTGGGCACCGGTTCCTTTTTCCTTTTGAGAAGACAAGAGGTGATTAAGATCCGGATAAAGCTTAAACGAAGCATTTTTATTTGCTGCCAGACTTGTTCGCCAGATATTAAAATCCTGTACAGAAACCTGAAAATCATGTGCTCCCTGAAGTATAAGCATGCGATTTTTAATTCTTTTGGATGTGGCCAGCTGATCATAATTATTTAAATCTATCCAGTAGGATGCCGGCGCACCAAGTATAACTGA
>CAZGCG010000165.1:0-7911 GCA_964524205.1 uncultured Sphingobacterium sp.
TACTTTGTATCCCGGCAAGGTTCATTAGCCCCGAACTGGCCAGACAAATCTGTACGAAATTTATAAGCACAGCATTTGAAGGAGGCCGCCATGCCAATAGGGTAAATAAAATATCCTGTTGATAATTTTAAACTAACCAAACAATATATGATTTCAAATAAAACAATTTGGGCGCTATTTCTGCTCTGTGTTTCAACACAGGCATTCGCTCAGGATCCGAATGCACAAAAGTTTGCAGAGGAAATTAACGTAAAAAATGCCAAAAAACATCTGAACATTCTTGCATCTGATAAGTTTGAAGGCAGAGAAACAGGAAAAGCCGGAGCCGAAAAAGCAGCCAAATACATCGCCAAAGAATTTAAAAAATTAAAGTTAACTGCACCCGTTAACGGTTCATATTTTCAGGATGTACCTCTGGTAGAAACATCTTTTGATGTTAATTCTTTTACAGCCAACGGCAAATCTTTAAGCCTGGGAAAAGAATTTCTATTTAGCGGTAGTGGTGATGCTAAATCAATTGATGCAAGCGAAATAGTATTTATTGGCTATGGAATAGGTGCAGAAAACTATGACGACCTTAAAAACACTGATATAGCTGGAAAGGTTGTTCTTTTAATCAATAAAGGAGAGCCGATGAGTAATGGAGTATCCGCAATCAGTAAAAGCTCAAAAGCATCAGACTGGAGTACCAGCCGGTTTAAAAGGCTTCAATATGTAATGAGCAAAAGCCCTTCACTTATTCTGGCGGTAAGTCCGGATGTAAGTGCCGCACTTCAATCATATTCACCAAGAAGCGGAAGATTAAGTATCAAAAAAGAAACAAAAGCTGCAGTAAGTAATCGTCCTGGAAGCGCGGCTGTTGTAAGTATCACACCTGATGTAGCCAATCAGATCCTGAAAAATTCCGGAAAGACCTACGAAGGGTTAAAATCAGCAATAGATAATAGCGGCAGCCCACAATCGCAGGTTTTGAAATCTCAAATTTCAATGAATTATGGTCCGGTGAATAAAGAGGTAAGATCAGTGAATGTAATGGGATATCTGGAAGGCAGCGATCTTAAGGATGAACTAGTGGTTTATTCAGCACATTATGATCATATCGGACTTATAACTGATGGTGGTGCCGACAAGGTAAATAATGGTGCAGATGATGACGGATCTGGAACAACAGGGGTGTTATCCATAGCAAGAGCTTATGCCAAAGCCAAAAAAGCTGGGCATGGTCCACGCAGGAGTGTTCTGTTCTTAATGGTAACCGGTGAGGAGAAAGGTCTGCTAGGTTCAGAGTATTACTCTATGAATCCGGTTTTCCCTATGGCAAATACCATTACCAACCTGAATATTGATATGATCGGAAGAACCGGTGAATTGTACAAAGGAAGTGCTGATTCTGCGAATTATTGTTATCTGATTGGTTCCGACAAACTGAGTACGGACCTCCACAAGATCAGCGAAAATGCCAATGCTGTTTATACTAAAATGAAGATTGATTATAAATACAATGACCCTAATGATCCGGAGCGAATCTATTACCGTTCAGATCACTATAATTTTGCCAAGAATGGTGTTCCAATTGTATTTTATTTCAACGGGGTACATGAAGATTATCACAAAGCTAGTGACGAAGTGAGCAAGATCAATTTTGAATTGCTTACCAAACGTGCACATCTGGTTTACTATACTGGCTGGGATCTTCTTAACCGTGATAAAAGACCGGTTGTGGATGTCAAAAATGATATGCCGGCTACGCGATAGTCTGGAAACAAGAAAATGAAAAACCTTGCCCCTGCCATGTACTCAAGGATTTCATTGTGTATGTCAGGTTTACAAACGACCCCGAAGGTGGTCGCATATTTATAGAAATGCAATAAAATACCATTCCCCGACCCCGAAGGTAATCGCATGTAATAAAGCGACACATGCGACCACCTTCGGGGTCGGGATTTTCGTGTTAACCAAATGCTATAAACATTTGACCCTTTCCGGGTCATTGAACCTAATAAAACAAGACTTATCAAATAGATACACGGTGGATCAATCCTGAATTCGATTAACAATGAAAAAACACCTAACAGGCTTTTTACTCTTCGCAGTCATTTCGATTCCATGCATTGCTCAGGATCCGGCTGCACAAAAATTTGCTGCCGAGATCAATGCAAAAAGAACTAAAAAACACCTAAAAGTTCTGGCTTCTGATAAATATGAAGGCAGAGAAACCGGAAAACGTGGGGCTGAAATGGCCGCAGCTTATCTTGCCAGAGAGTTTAAAAAGTTGAAACTCATTGCCCCAGTAAATGGCTCCTACCTTCAGGATGTTGAGTTAATCGAAACATCTATAGTCGTCAATTCTTTGGAAGTAAACAGCATCAAACTTCAATCTGGAACTGATTTTACATTCAGCGGAAGCGGAGAAGCAAAAATAATTAATGCTGATGAGGTCATTTTCATTGGAGCCGGGACAGAATCAGATCTAAAAAACACAGCTATTACTGATAAAGTAGTTTTACTGAAACAGGAAGGAGAAGCGGCTGAAATTACCAGAAGACTGAATTTTGTCAAGAGTAAAAAACCTGAATTGATCATTGCGGTAAATACTACCAAAATCAAACCCCAGCATTCGCATCTATCCGGTGTAAGTCTTAGTGTTAAAAATGGGATTAGAGAAAGTGTTCCAATGCGGGCAAATTCACCGGGTGTGATTCAAATCGAAACTGAAATTGCGGATAAGATCCTGAGCAGATCTGGAAAAACATTTGGAGAACTAAATACCGCTAATGGATCAACTTTAATCAAAGCTGAAATAAAATTGAACTATGAGCCTTTGCAAAAGAAACTTCAGTCATCCAACGTTCTCGGATATCTGGAAGGAACTGACCTGAAAGATGAACTGCTGGTATATTCTGCTCATTACGACCATATTGGATTGAATCCGGAAGGAGGAAAAGACAAAGTATTTAATGGTGCTGATGACGATGCTTCAGGAACTTCGGGCGTTCTGGCTATTGCAAGAGCCTTTGCCAAAGCAAAAAATGAGGGAAATGGTCCAAGGAGAAGTATTCTGTTCCTGATGTTTACGGGCGAGGAGAAAAACTTGCTGGGTTCTGAATATTATTCACTCAATCCTGTCTTCCCGTTCGCAAAGACCATTACTAACCTGAATGTGGATATGATTGGACGCATTGGTGAAGAATACCAAAGTTCTCCTGATTCGACTAATTATTGTTTCCTGGTTGGAACAGACAGATTAAGTACTGATCTCCATAAGATCAGTGAAAATGCCAATGCTGTATATACCAGAATGAAGATCGATTATAAACATAATGCCCCCGATGACCAGATCTATTACTGGTCAGACCATTATAATTTCGCTAAAAACGGGGTACCTGTTATTTTCTACTATAATGGTAAGCATGCTGATTATCACAAAGGTAGTGACGATATCAGCAAGATCAATTTTGATCTTCTGGCAAAACGGGCTCAATTAGCCTACTATACAGGATGGGATCTGGTAATGCGGGATAAACGGCCGGTGGTTGATGTAAAAGATTAAATTACGATTCGAAATAAAACTCATTTCAAATTTAGATTGCTTCACTACACTCGCAATGAGAAAGCCCAACACTCGAAACGATAAACGGTGTATTCAGCAGGGATGTCATTGCGAGCCCGCCTGACCGGACGGGCAGGGAGGCACGACGAAGCAATCTCATGACAGTTTGTGCTATTAGTTTTAAGATTGCTTCGCTACACTCACAATGGCAAAAGGGCGGACTCAAAATCAATGAATCCGCCTTCTTAATAGAATATTGATCACAAAATAACATCAATAGCTATACACCGTTTTGATCTTAAATAAATGCTCTCCGTTTAAATAGTTTTTAAAGCTTTTTATCAATTCTTTTGGATAGCCTTCATCATCATAGCTGTACTCAAATTTATAAGGTTCAGCCGAGGGAATACTTCCTGAATATGTTTTCTTCTGATTCACCAGATTATTCTTAGGAAAATTCGAAAGATAGATATTTGGCATGTTCATGTGCGTGTACGGATTGATATTGAAATCATATTGATAGTTTCCGCTTTCACCGCCTCCCGGACTGCTGGCAGAGTCTTCTGTTCTGTTGCCTGCAATGATTTTTTGAATGTAATCCATAGTATTCCCATTTGAGAAGGTATACTTAAAGTTAATTCGGGCATATCCTGAAAGGAACTGATAATCAACCTGAGCATTGGTTACCTGATCATAATTCACTTCTTTCATCTTTATGATCTTTGTGCCTTCTGTATTGTAAGTTAACTCAAGATAACCTACCTGACTACCCTGGTCATTGATATAATTAATCTTACTGAGCTTATTATTTGAATAAACATAAACTTTAGACCATGCTAAACGCAGGTCACTAAACTGCGGAAGTTTGTTGTAGTATTCAATTTTATTAAGATTACCATTAGGGTCATAGCTATACATTGTTTTACCGGATGGCATATATCCTGCCTGGGTGAAGGTAAATTGCTCTTCAAGACGCAACTTTTTTGGAGACTTGGCTCCTCCCAAAGTATAAACAGCAGTTTCACTGATCTGGTCTTTATTGAGGGTCATCTCATCTGAAACTCCCCATTTGCTTAATTTAAACTGATATTTTATCCCTGATTTTGGCAAGAAAACCTCATTTACACCTCCCGCAAGTAAAGTATCCTTCTCAGTCAATACCCCCTTTGAATCCCAGCTGATAAGCTTGAATAATGCTGGAATATTATCATAAATAATATCCCCTACCCTGATCACAGCCTGAAGTTTTACCTTAGTGAATTTATTCTCATCAATGGTTTGAACTTTGAAATCAGCTGTCTGATAGCCAAAATTCTCTGCTTTATCTTCATTCAGAATTTTCACAACTTCAACAGGAAGATCAAAAATATCAGCATTCTCAAGTTTAAAACTGATATTCAAAGGCCTTTGTACTTCTGAAGCTTTAGCAGAATTGGCCTTTGGTGCCGCAAATTGGGTGTAACTATCCCCATTACTGATTATAAAACTGCTTATTTTATAATTCCCGGGATCAAGCTTGATTTTCTCTGTGACGTACTTTCCGTTGAAGCTAATGCCCAGTTTTTTATTGCTTAACACTTCTTCATTCTTATCATTCTTTATCGTTACGAATGCGAATAAATCTGAAGTATCATAAGAAGATCCATCAGGAAGTGAATCGAGCATGATTCTAAATGTATTCATCTCCAGCGGAGCCGGTAACTGCAGGCTACTCTCCTCTTTTACGCAGGAACTTAAGCCGCTTACAAGAATTAACAGGTAAAAAAAAATAGAATTTATTGATTTCATTTGATTGATATTATACCATCTGTTTCAGAATTCAGTCAATAAGAACCCTTCACCAGAATGGCGTTTGTTAAAAAATAGATGATTTGTTGATAGAGACCGGATCTAATCCGAATGAACCTTAATTCTTCACATAAACCGGTAATTTTCTCGCCCGTAATTTTCGCTCGGAACTAATTCTTGAAACTGCTTCAGCTTTGGAGGAATGGTATAAAGAAATACTCATTTCATTCTCATTAGCACGTGTACCGGGAACATAGGCTGTTGAATTGCCATTATTTAATACTCCACGCAAAATCGAAGCACCAACATTAATACCGGCTGCAGCCGCTTCCGACATGATGCGTGTATTTTGAACCCTTGCACGGATCAGCATATCTGTACCCAGTATACCGGATAATTCTTCAGAAGAGAGTTTCCAGGAATCTTTTATCGAAATTCCTTTCTCCTGAAGTTTACTGTTGATTAAACGAAAATCCATCAGCTTAACGCTCCATTTATTTCGCAGATCACTGTTTGTAGCGTGGAATAAAAGCTCATCATAAATAGATTCCTGGATTTTGCCACTCTGCTCAATTTCCATTTTGGAAACACGATCAGGGCCCCAATTCTTTGGCAAATTACCTGTGAAAATTACTTCCGCAGGAAGTACTGCTAAAACCTGAGTACCAGGTTCAGGCTTTGAAAAAAATGCTTTGTCTTTATAGACCTTTGGACTACAGGAAGCCAATAGTATGAGTCCTGGAATTAATAATTTAATAAAGTATTTCATCTGTGTCTTTTTGTTGTTTTCTTTTGCCGGATGGAACCTTAAATCATATCGGATTCATCTTGAAAAAGAATAATAAATACGCCCTAATCTTCTTTAATTCTGCATGTTCAACATTCCGGAATATTGAACAGGTTTATCAGCAAGGGCAAGCTATTCTGATTGTCACATTTATATAGACGTTGAGAAATCGGCTTTCGTTACAAGCAGGTAAAAAATATCCCGGAATTTACATTTTGAGCAAAAATCCGGACAATAAACTGAGTTTAATTTCAAATTACCTAAATTCGCCTAATGAGCAAGTTAGCCACCGATTTCATCCATACCTCCGATACAAAAGCCTTTGATCTCGATCATCGCCGTATCATAAATTATAATATTGGTAAATATCATGTAGCTGTTGAACGGGGATTGTCAAAACTTGCCAATCTTGAAAACTCCAAGCGAAAAGCTCACACCATAAAATGGAAGGTGATGGAAAATCTTGACAAACTTCTTCCGGAGTTTGAGTCAAATTTCCAGCGAAAAGGAGGCAAAGTTATTTGGGCGAATGACATAGAAGAGGCTCAGAATGAAATCCTTCAGATCATCAAAAAAGCCGGGGCAAAAACGGTTATCAAATCCAAATCAATGGCTACCGAAGAAATTCATTTGAATGAATTTCTTGAAAAAAACCATATTGAGGCATTGGAAAGTGATCTTGGCGAGTACATCGTTCAACTATTGGGTCAGAAGCCTTACCATATTGTTACTCCTGCAATGCACCTGAGCAAGGAGGATATCGCAAAACTATTCAATGAAAAATTCGGAACAGCGATAGATTCCACTCCCGAACAGCTTACCATGAAAGCCCGGGAGCTATTGAGGGAAAAATACACTTCCTATGATATTGGTATTACCGGCGGAAATTTCCTGATCGCTGATAGCGGCAGCATTGCCCTGACGGAGAATGAAGGAAATGCAAGGTTAACAACCACTTTCCCAAAAATCCATATCGCAATAGTTGGTATTGAAAAGGTAATTCCTTCAATGAATGATCTTGATCTGTTTTGGCCAATATTGTCAAGCCATGGTACCGGACAAAATCTGACTGTTTACAATACGATTCTTGGAGGGCCAAAACAAGGAAATGAAAATGACGGACCGGAGGAAATGTATGTAATCTTACTTGACAATGGCCGTACCAACCTGCTTGCCCAAAAGGAGCAACGTCAGGCATTATACTGCATACGCTGTGGTGCCTGCCTTAATGCTTGTCCAGTATATAAGAACATAGGTGGTCATACCTATGAAACTACTTACAGCGGTCCGATTGGTTCGATAATCACTCCGCACATGGCCGGCATGAAAGAATTCAAGCATTTAAGTTATGCTTCCAGTCTTTGTGGAAAGTGTACAGAAGTATGCCCTGTGAAGATCGACATCCATAAAATGCTATTATTGAACAGAAGGGATTCTGTACAGCAGGGATTAAGTCCGTTTTCAGAAAATATGGGATGGAAAGGATGGAAAACGGGGATGTTAAAGCGCAAAACGATGGATATGTTCGGAGGTAAATTCAAAAATTTAATGCTCCGGACTTTCTTTAAGAAAAGCTGGGGCAAACATCGTGAACTTCCAAAGGTGGCTGAAAAATCATTCAGTAAGCAGTGGAAGGAGAAAGATAAATTGGTTGGTTAGATGTTGGTTGTTAGTTGTTGGTTGTTGGAGAAATACTACTAAATGTCAAATGAGTACTATTTGTTTTGATACTTGGTTCCTGGTTCTTGATACTAGAAGAGTTATCTGTTAACAGTTATCTGGAATT
>CAZGCG010000166.1:0-7816 GCA_964524205.1 uncultured Sphingobacterium sp.
CCGTTGAACATTTTCATTGTCCGGATATCATTAGCCAATGCCAGTAACTGATGACCAAGGCAAATACCAAAGAGAGGTTTCTCTGATTTTAAAACTGCCTTTACAGTCTCGATAGCATAAGGCATTGCCGAAGGGTCGCCCGGGCCATTACTAATGAAATAGCCATCAGGGTTCCATTTTTCCATTTCAGCAAAAGAAGTCTTTGCCGGAAATACTTTTGAGAATACACCTCTGCTATCAAAATTTCTGAGGATATTCTTTTTCACACCAAGATCCAGAACTGCTACACGTTTTGGGGCATTTTTATCACCATACTCATAAGCTTCCTTTGTTGACACTTGCGAGGATAGCTCGAGGCCGTCCATTGATGGAACCTTAGCTAATTTTGCCTTTAATTCTTCGATATCCAGTATTTCTGATGAAATAATTGCATTCATTGCACCTTTATCACGAATATGTCTCACAAGAGACCTTGTGTCTACATCAGAGATACCAACAATCTTCTCTTCTAGAAAATAATCCTGAATGGAAGAATCGGCCATCTTTCTGCTATAGGTAATGTTAAAGTTTTTGCAAACCAGTCCCGCAATTTTAATATTATCTGATTCTACCTCTTCGTTATGGATCCCATAATTACCGATATGGGCATTGGTAGTTACCATGATTTGTCCGAAATAGGATGGATCAGTAAAGATTTCCTGATATCCGGTCATGCCCGTATTAAAACAAATTTCGCCGGTAGTAGTACCAATCTTTCCAGCCGCTTTTCCGTGGTAAACAGTTCCATCTGCAAGTAAGAGAACAGCAGGTAATTTGATGTAATTATTCATTTATTAAATATTGAAAAGAGATTTGAAAATCAAGTGAAAAGCAAAGATTCCGGAAGATTTTCCGTTGTGTTGGGGCTTGAACACTGAAGTTTTTTACTTCATTTATCACGGGGGACAAAATTAGTGAATAATTACTAAAAGTAAAAGGGATTTAACATGAAAATTTATATTGTTTTTCAATTTCTGATAAAGAATAATTTGGGAGTATTGTTTCATTTAATCCTAACTTTGAGCCAACATTAATTCCTGCCACATGTCTGTACACAAAGAGGTAAAGCGGATCACAACAAATACGATCCAGGAAATGAAGCAAAAGGGTGAAAAAATCGCCATGCTGACTTCTTACGATTATTCAATGGCTACCATTGTTGATGAAGGTGGGATCGATGTCATCCTTGTTGGTGATTCAGCTTCAAATGTAATGGCCGGACACGAAACTACGCTGCCAATTACACTGGATCAGATGATCTATCATGCCCAGTCTGTGGTCAGGGCTGTGAAACGTGCCCTTGTTGTGGTTGACCTTCCATTTGGTTCATATCAGGGAAACTCAAAAGAAGCTCTGAATTCGGCAATCAGGATTATGAAAGAATCAGGAGCTCATGCTGTAAAACTTGAAGGCGGACTTGAGATACGTGAATCGATTGAACGAATCATTACAGCAGGAATTCCGGTAATGGGACATTTGGGTTTAACTCCTCAGTCGATCTATAAGTTTGGTACTTATACAGTTAGAGCTAAAGAAGAAGCTGAAGCCGAAAAATTGAAACAGGATATCATGGTTCTTCAGGATGCCGGGTGTTTTTCTGTAGTGCTTGAAAAAATACCTGCAAAACTTGCTAAAGAAGTAACAGATTCTGTCAAAATCCCAACCATAGGGATTGGGGCTGGTCCTCATTGTGACGGACAGGTTTTGGTTATTAATGATATGATTGGATTGACCAAAGGGTTTAAGCCCCGCTTTCTGAGGCAATACCTCAACCTGTTTGATCAGATTAATGGCGCTGTGCAATCCTATGTGAAGGATGTGAAAAGAGGCAACTTCCCGGATGAAAAGGAACAATATTAATTAATACCTCTTCATGGCTGCTGCTCCCGAATATAAGAAGGCTAAATTTCCTGTCCTTGCGGCAGATATTACCGATAAAGATATTTTATTTGAAGACAATCATCTGATTGCAGTAAACAAGCGCGCCGGAGATATCGTGCAGGTTGATGATACTGGTGATGAGTCTTTGGATGAAAAAGTTAAACGATATATCGCCCTAAAGTATAATAAACCCAACGGGGCATTTTTGGGTGTGGTGCATCGCCTCGACCGGCCCGTAAGCGGAGTAATACTGTTTGCCAAAACGAGTAAGGCCCTTGATCGCATCAATAAGATGTTTAAGAGCAGGGATATGCACAAAACCTATTGGGCGGTGGTAAGGAATCGTCCGGCTGTTGAACAGGGTACCCTGGTGCATTGGCTGGTTAAAAATCCTCAGAAAAATGTAACTAAGGCTTATGAAAAAGAGGTGGCCGGTAGTCAGAGAGCAGAACTTCATTACAAATTAATCGGAGAACTTGGCGGTTATTATCTGATAGAGGTAGATCCGATAACAGGTCGTCCCCATCAGATTCGTGTACAGCTTTCAACAATGAATTGCCCGATTGTTGGGGATAATAAATATGGCTATCCCCGCGGCAGTCTCAAAAAGAGTATTTGCCTTCATGCCAGAAGGTTACAGTTCATGCATCCTGTAAAGCAGGAACCTGTCAATATCTTTGCTCCCTTGCCTAAAGATGGATTTTGGGAGCGGTTTGAGGATTTTTAGAATAGGAAATAGGAAATAGGGAATAGGGAATGGGGAATAGGTATCAAGCTATACCAGATTAATACTTCTGCACCTGACCGCTATGTACAATAAATATTAACTTCTTCTGGCTCATATTCAATCCTCAAATGAGGTATTCAAACTAACATCCTCCCATTTTGAAAATTCCTCTTCTACTGTTCTGAATTTATCTCGGACGGCATCAAGGGCAACTTTACCTAATAGCAGACGAAGCGGAGGATGTTCTGAATTGACTGCAATAAGTATTGCTTTGGCGGCTTTTGCAGGATCTCCCGGTTGTTTTCCACTGGTACTTTGAAGCAGGCGTAGTCTTGCACCAGAGCTTAGTTCATAATCTTCAATTTTAATTTTGGCGCTGATTGAGGATGTACCTGCCCAGTCGGTACGGAATGGTCCGGGTTCCACGAGTGTTAAACGAATATTCAGGGGCTGAAGTTCTAATGCAAGGGCTTCACTCATTCCTTCAAGCGCAAATTTACTCGCATTATATAAACCTGTTCCTGAATTGGCACGTAATCCTGACATCGAAGAAATCTGAAGTATATGACCTGATTTTTGTTTTCTCAGGATTGGTAATACTGCCTGAGTCATTGCCAGTACCGCAAAGAAATTTGTTTCCATCTGCATTCTGGCCTCCTCCATACTCAACTCTTCGATTGCGCCAAATAATCCATAACCTGCATTGTTTACAAGAACATCTATGCGGCCTGATTGAGTGATGATTTGCTCAACAACTGACTTTATCTGTCCGTGATTGTTAACATCCAGCTGGATTCCGAAGGTTTTGCCTGGTACCAATTCATTGAATGCAGAGATCTGTTCAGGTTTTCTGAGTGTCCCATAAACGATATCTCCCTGCATGGCTGCTTCTTTTGCCAATGCTCTTCCCAATCCCCCGGAAACACCTGTGATTAGCCAAATTCGGTTTGAAGTATTCATGCTGCAATTTAACAATAATCAGGAATACTTAAGATAGCGAGATTTCGATATGAAATGGGGAATGTGAAATAGGAAATAGGAAATGGGGAATAGGAAATGGGGAATAGGAAATAGAGTAGAAATTTAAGATAGGAAAATTTCATGGCCCAATTTTTCTCTACAACTAAACGCTGATACCTCAAACCTGATACCTCAATATATCGAAATCGCGTTAAGATTGAAGCTGGATTTCATTGCAAAAAAAATAGCCGCCATTTTAAATGGCGGCTATCAATATAATTCGAATTGGAATTAAGCAAGTTTTGCTTTCAGATTCTGGTCAATAGCATCCAGGAATTCTTCAGTGTACAGGTAATGATCTCCATGACTTACTTTGTTTCCGTGGATACAAACAGCAAGATCCTTGGTCATTTTTCCACTTTCTACGGTCTCGATACAAACCTGCTCTAAAGCATGGCAGAAATCGATTAATGCCTGGTTATTATCCAGTTTACCGCGGAATTCAAGACCTCTGGTCCATGCGAAGATCGATGCAATCGGATTGGTTGAGGTTGGTTTTCCAGCCTGGTGATCACGGTAGTGACGGGTTACCGTACCGTGAGCAGCTTCAGCTTCCATTGTAGAACCATCCGGTGTGATCAGCACTGAGGTCATTAATCCTAATGAACCGAAACCTTGAGCAACCGTGTCTGACTGAACATCGCCATCATAGTTTTTACAAGCCCATACAAAGTTACCATTCCACTTTAAAGCAGAAGCAACCATGTCATCGATCAGACGGTGTTCGTAAACTATACCTGCTTTATCGAAAGCTGCTTTAAATTCATTCTGATAAACTTCTTCAAAAATATCTTTGAAGCGGCCATCGTATTTCTTTAAAATGGTATTCTTAGTAGAAAGGTATAGAGGCCATCCTTTTGATAATGCCTGGTTAAAGCAAGCACGTGCAAAACCATAGATACTTTCGTCGGTATTGTACATTGCCAGAGCAACACCATCACCTTTGAAGTTATAAACCTCAAATGATTGTGTCTCACCACCATCTTCAGGGCTGAAAGTAATAGTTAACTTACCTTTTCCTTTAGTAACAAAATCAGTTGCACGATACTGATCACCAAATGCATGACGACCAATACAGATTGGAGCAGTCCAGTTTGGAACCAGACGCGGAACGTTGCTCATCACAATTGGCTCACGAAAAACAGTACCGTCAAGAATATTTCTGATCGTACCATTTGGCGACTTCCACATTTGCTTTAACTTGAATTCAGTAACACGTGCCTCATCAGGAGTGATGGTTGCGCATTTGATACCAACACCATATTGTTTGATCGCATTTGCTGCGTCGATGGTTACCTGATCGTTAGTTTCGTCCCGGTATTCCATTCCAAGATCGTAATATTTAATATCCAGTTCCAGGTATGGGGTAATCAGTTTATCTTTAATAAACTTCCAGATAATTCTGGTCATTTCATCACCGTCTAATTCTACTACCGGATTTGCAACTTTAATTTTTTGTACTGACATATACTTAATAATGAGGTTTTTGGAATTTCGACAAAGATAGGAATTTTGAATACACCTGAAAATCTGATAGTGAGGAAAATTTGGCTAAATTCTTTCATCAGACGAAATAGATGCTAAAAAATACTAATCTGCCTGAAATTGGCCTCAATTCAGGTTTCATCCCAACGTAAAAATATAGATAGAATAGATTTATTAAGGAAGAATATATAATCGGTAATCTGGAAAATCCTGTTAAGCAGGGTCAAAAATCCAGATCGAGGTTAAATCGCTTTCTGAACTCCTCAAGATTTGGGTTTTTTTCAAGCATATGCTGGTATTTTTCATTTGAGGTGTACAGACGTTTTTTCTGAATTTGCTCCAATAGTTTTGTTTGAAGGTCAATGCTGAAGTTCTTAAGCTCTGTTCTCAGGAAATTCAGCAATTCAACTTTTTCGGTATGCAAAAGATCTTCCTGAAGCTTGTTCTCAATATCCAGTTCAATGACATAATCGGGCAGGAGACGGGGAGGGTAGGAAGTCATGATCGTGAAGATATTGATCTTACCTTCATTCTTCATCTTAGCAGCATAGGCATTCCAGAATCGAAGCAGTGAATCAGCATTAAAATCCAATTTACTGTCACCACTAAGGTATTCAGGCCTGTCATCTTCCTTTTTGTTATAATTTGCTGCCAGGTCATTCAGATTTGGAATTAATACACTGTTTGCACCCAGGGAGGGCTTTGGCATACTAACAAGAGGCTTTTTTGCCTCAGGTTCTGGCTTATGACTATCTTTTTGAGGCGCTGGGGCTGCTGTTGTGATCTTTACAGGTTCTTCAAGAGTCTGTGTTGATTGGATTGTTTCCTTTTCTGGTAAAGGGTATTCCGGATTGGCAGAAATTTCAGGTTTTAGCTGGGGATTAAGTTTTTTTTTTATTTCCCCTTCCGGTATGGAGGGCATTCCTGCAGCTGAAAGGTTGATGACTGATGGGATATGGCATAGTTTTATCAATGCCAGTTCGACCTGCAATCGCTGATTCTTGCTGGTCTTATAATTCAGATCACATTGATTACTGATATTCAGGGAAGAAATTAAGAAGGAAACAGGTGCAATTTGCGACTGTGCCTGATATTTCAGCCTGATTCCTTCACTCACCTCCAAAAGCTTTAATGTTGAGCTGTCTTTGCAAACCAGTAAATTCCTGAAATGAGAGGCGAGACCGGTAATGAAATGATTCCCATCAAACCCATGGCTTAAAATCTCATCAAAAATAAGGAGTGAACCTCCCACATCTTCTGCAAGAATAGTATCTGTTAATTTGAAGTAATAATCATAATCCAGAATATTCAGATTATCAATAACAGCTTTATAATTAACATTCTTATTTGAAAAACTGACGATCTGATCAAACATTGACAAGGCATCCCGCAATCCGCCATCTGCCTTTTGGGCGATCATGTGCAAACCATCCTGATCATAACTAATACCTTCCTTATCCGCAATCTCTGCCAGATGCTGAGCCATATCCTCGACCCGGATACGGTTAAAATCGAATATCTGGCAGCGTGATAAGATCGTAGGCAGAATTTTATGTTTTTCGGTAGTTGCTAAAATAAAGATCGCATAGGGAGGAGGTTCCTCTAATGTTTTCAAAAAGGCATTAAAAGCCTGTTGTGATAACATGTGGACCTCATCAATGATATAGACCTTGTATTTTCCAGCCTGAGGAGGAATTCGAACCTGCTCAATCAGGTTACGGATATCTTCCACCGAATTATTTGAAGCAGCGTCCAGCTCATGGAAATTAAAGGAGTTGCCGTTCTGAAAAGAAATGCAGGAATTACATTCCCCGCAGGCTTCGGCATCAGCGGTTAAATTCTGGCAATTGATGGTTTTGGCAAGAATCCGGGCACAGGTAGTTTTACCAACTCCCCTCGGTCCGCAGAAAAGAAATGCCTGAGCCAGCTGATTGTTTTTGATGGCGTTTTTTAGGGTGCCAGTTATATGTTGCTGACCAACAACCGTTTGGAAGGTTGCTGGTCTGTACTTTCTGGCTGATACTACGAAATTATCCATCGGGACTAAATTAGAAAGAGGAATGGGTTAAACCAAACTTAGATTAAGTTTTTTCTTCACAGTTTCCGGCCCAAAAAAACTGAACTGAGGATCTTCATTATATTGAATCAGAGTGTATAGATCTTAAGGCCACCTGTTATTATTTCCGCCTGATTCCTTTTAAAAAAAATACCCATTACTGGGTATGGCAGCATATTTGCTTATGTCGGATATTTGAGCCGGAATATAAATATGAAATCATTTAATAATTTTATAAAGTTTACGATTGGATTTATTGCTTACGTAATACGAAGTAATACGAGATAATTCTCAGGGCCTTTTAACCCTCTTTTGCCTTTCTCAAGCCATTTTTTTTAAAATTTTCTAAGGAAATTTTAATTCTCAATACTCCTGATAGAGACATTCCCTGTTTTCTGTCCGGAATCTCTTAAAACCATTTGATAAATAGAAAATTATGTCTATTTTTGCATCCCGCTTTAAAGCCTGATTTACAGGGTTTGGAGTTTAATAAATTTAAAAAACAAATAGCAACAATGCAACAGTACGAAACAGTGATCATTCTGACCCCGTTGTTATCTGAAGAAGCAGTGAAAGAGGTATTAACCAAATTCAACAAGCTTATGACT
>CAZGCG010000167.1:0-7794 GCA_964524205.1 uncultured Sphingobacterium sp.
CCCGGACTGGGAAGTGTTGGAAAAGCAGCTGGGGCGGCAAGCTCAGCGGGTAAACTCGGAGGAATGGGCGGAAGTATGCGTGATGGAATGGCTAAGGCTGCTGATGCTGTTTATGGTAAATTTCTCATCCTGGATCAACAACCTGATATTGCGTACTATTACAGTAATGAAAATATCGTTGCATTCGATTTAGCGAGCGGTAAATTAGCCTGGGAACCAGTTAAATTTCCTGATCCTTTAGCCGGATTACTATTTCATGAGACAGGATTTGTTATTACTACAAATGATAAACGAGCAGAACTCTTGCTTTTGGATTACAAAACAGGTAAGCAAAAATGGAATCCTGTAACGCTAAAAGGTCAGGTTACCGCCCTCAAGCTTAATGGCAACAACCTTGCTCTGGCATCTGCTAAAGAATCTGGGAACAATTATGTCAACATCATTGATATTAATACAGGAATACCTGTATCTAAAAGTGAGATGAAGGTATCAGGGCAAATTTTAGATATACGACAGAATAAGCAGGGATTGATCTATCGAACAAATAAAGAATTAAACATACAAGATATTGAGACTGGAAAAGATGTGTGGGCAAAATCATTGAGCTATAAAATTGGTGGCGGCATAGGGGTTGACAAAGGTGATAAAACCTATTTCTGGGCTGATAATCAATTACATATAATGGATAATACAAATGGTGAATATAAAGCCCTTGGAAAAGCCCTGAAATTCGGAAATGATGAAATTCCTGATGCCATAGAGATTCGTGAGAAGGGAGTTCTTGTAAGCTCTTCCCAAAATCTAGCATTATTTGATTGGGATGGGAATAAAATCTATCATGTATTTAAGAAGGCGCCGGGAACCAGTCTGGCAAATAAAATCATGAATGTAGCCGCAATCGCAATTTCTGTGAGCAACTCTGCTTCTCAAGGCTTCCAGGCAGGATTGGCTGGTACTGGTACAAGCTCCTATAACAGTCATATGGCAAGTGCTGATCGCTGGTCAAACCTGGGCTCAGCTGCTGCATCAGATATGAACAGAAGGTTTAAAGCCAGTCAGGATGCCAAAAATTACAAAGTCATTCTAACTGACATTGAAGGCGCAGAAGGTGGATATGGCCTGGTAAGAGTAAACAAGGATACCGGAGCTGTTGAAGCAAAAGTTGTGCTGAAAGACAAAAAACCCGACTACCTTTCTGATGATTCAGAGAACCTTATTTTCTACAAAGAAAGCAGCAAAACAATTACTGGTTATAATTTATAGGAGCGCAATTTTCAGGGAGGTTTGTGAAGTTTATCTTTAATTATATTTTTATACATGCTATATTTTAAAGAGAAATCCCTCCTCCCTGTTTTATGTATATATATTGTTCTCATTTGCAATTGCGATCTGTTCGCACAGGATAATAACATAGACAATACCCTTAATGTAAAAACACAATTAGCGAAAGATCTTATTTACTCTGATGCGAAAAGAAGTAACCAGGTGGCAGATACTTTGATACGATTAAGCCAAAAACACAATAAATTTATTTTTGAGGCTGTTGGCTGGAACATCAAAGGAATTATAAAACATTTCACATCGAGCCCTGATACCGCTTTGCGGTATTTCGGCATTAGCGAACAACTTGGAATCAAGGCAAATGATAAATTAACCGTAGCAAAAGCCAAACAAAATAAAAACTTGCCGCTTTCGCAAATGGGCAAATATGACCTTGCTTTGCAAACTTGTCTTGAGGCTTTGAAACTTTATGAAGAATTAGGGAACCTACAAGCGCAGGCGGGTTGTCTTGGCGATATTGGAAATATATTAATTCAGCAGGAGAGACCAGCAGATGCAATAGATTATTTAAAAGAAGCCATTGCCATTTCCAAAAAAATCAATAATGAGGCCAGCAGGGCAAATTTTTATAACTCATTGGGGATTGCTTATGCTGAAAGTAAACAGCCGAACTTAGCCCTGGAAACATATGCTGAAGCCTTAAAACTAGCAGAAAAATTTAAAAACATCAAAAGTCAGATCTCCATTAATATAAATATGGGAGAGTATGTTTGGGAGGTAAATAGGGCTTTTAATGAAAGTCTTAATTATTTTTTAAAAGCTGAAAAACTAGCTATTGAATATGGAGATAACCCAAAGTTAAGTATCATTTATCAAAACATGGGAGTGCTTTATAATGCTGAGGGGAATCCCGCAAAAGCAGCAGAGTTAGCATTAAAAGCCAAAGACCTGTCAATAGAAACAAAACAGGTTTATGCGCTCGAAAAAATATATTCCTCCCTCGCAGATTACAGTAGAAGTGCGGGTAATTATAAAGCAGCATTTCATGCTATTGTTGCTAAGGATAGTTTAAGCAGGATAATATTCGATGAAAAGAACAACAAAAATCTGAATGAAATTCGGACGAAGTATGAAACTGAGAAGAAAGATTATTCTATTAATCTGCTTGAAAAACAGAACCAAATACAGGCACTTCAATTAGGAAGGAACAATCTTCTACTCAGTAACAACGAACTGGAACTGGAAACCAATCGTCTGCTAATCAGCAACCAGGATCTTAACCTGAAACAACAAAAAGATCTGTTGTTTCAAAAGCAACTTGAAGCAACTACAAAAGAGCAGCAGATAAAAATTCTTGATGCTGAAAATCAGCTGCAAAAACTCCAGCTTATGAAAAGAAATATAATGATTTTTATAGTGATCGGCGTGTTGATCCTCCTTGTTTTCATTGCTATTCTGCTTTATAACCGTTACAAGATAAAGCAGGAGAGCAGACTTCAGAGCGAAATGATCAGACAGCAGGATCTTGCCGCTAAAGCCATAATCCAGGCAGAAGAGAACGAGCGGCAAAGAATTGCCGGGGAATTGCATGACGGACTTGGCCAGCTATTTTCTGCAGTGAAGATGAATTTATCCGGAATTGCTGAAAGTCTGAAATTTAAAGACAATTACAGCAAAGAAATTTTTGACAAGACCATAAATATGGTGGACGAGAGCTGCAAAGAAGTAAGGGTGATTTCCCATCAAATGGCACCGAATGTCTTGCTTAAATCTGGCTTAACATCCGCAATCAGAGATTTTATAAGTAAAATTGACTCCAGACAGCTTAAAATCAATCTCGAAACCTTTGGGCTTCAAGAGCGACTGGATCGGAATACCGAGGCGGTTTTGTATCGTGTGATCCAGGAATCGGTTAATAATGTCATCAAACATTCAGGTGCATCGAGTTTGGATATACAGCTATCGCGCGATGAGGATGGAATAAATGCTATGATTGAAGATAATGGCAAGGGCTTTATTGTTCAGAATTCAGAAAGCTCCCATGGAATGGGTCTGAAGAATATCTTTAGTAGAGTTAACTACCTGAAAGGGTCTGTTGATTTATCGTCAGAACCCGGCAAAGGTACTCTTGTGGCAATACATATTCCTTTGTAATTTAAGCAAATGGAAAAACGCAAAGTTACCAGAGTTTTTATCGTCGACGATCACCAGCTTGTTATTGATGGTATCAGGTCTCTGCTTAGCGGATCTGAGGATTTCCAGATTTCCGGTTCCACCAGAAATCCTGAATCAGTACCTGAATTATTAACAGAAAATCCCTCCGATATTCTTCTAACAGATATTAGTATGCCTGGCATGAGTGGTATTGAGTTGACCAGGATTGTTAAAAAGAAATTCCCATTACTAAAGGTTATTACAATCTCTATGCACGGGGAGAACCAAATCGTCAAAGAAATGCTGGATTCAGGTATCTCTGGCTATATTCTGAAGAATACCGGCAAACACGAATTAATCGATGCTTTGAACAAGGTATCGGCAGGTGGAACATTCTTTGATGAAGCTGTTACTTGTGGAATACTGAATAGTTTTAATAGCAGGAATGACGAAAAAGGGTTAACAATCCGTGAAATTGAGATTGTTAAATTAATTGAGAAAGAATATTCCAATCGCGAAATCTCCGAAAAATTATTTATCAGTGAAAGAACTGTAGAAACCCATCGAAAAAACATATTTCGCAAAACAAATACTCAGTCTGTAGTAGGCTTGCTAAAATATGCCTACTCATTAAAATTAATCTAGAGTTCTGGACGCTATGAAATGTGTTTCGTTCAATCTTATTTAAAAAGAAGCTGATTTGAATTTTTAATCTTATAGTAAAAAACTCTGTAGTTATAACAGAATTATCCGAGTTCAATTATTGTTCAAGATTAATCAGAAATCAAATGAAAGACTCATCCAAAGACTTCTTCCAACAGAATTTATTCCACTACCATGTGTTCGGTAATCAGCATTGAAAAGGTTTTGTGCACTCAAACGTAATTGTACATTCTTCAAAGAATATCCTGAATAGACGTTTAATACCTTCCACCCTGGTGTACCACCTGCAGGAATCCTGTTATCATCTTTATCACCCTGAGCCAGACGATCTTGTTTATCAGCCCAGCCCAGCTCAGTTTTCATATAAAATTTACTCATTTTATATTTCATTGAAATATTTCCATTAAAGGGAGGAACTCTTCTAAGTGGCTCTGCTTTAGAGATGTTTCGTCCATGATTAAATGAAGCGAACAAATCAAAGAACAGATTTTGCGAAACCTGAAATTCAGCAAAACCTTCTATCCCTTTAATTACTGCCTCTTCTGTATTTTCCTTCTTGTAAACCTTATACCCATCTATCACCTGACCTGTTTGAACCCTGTTGATCAGGTCACTAAGCTTATTTCTATATAAAGCAGTACCAAAACTAAGATGCTCAGAGAAATACTTATACCCGATTTCTGAATTATAGCTCTTTTCGGGCTTGAGAGTATAAGAAGGAAGTTCATATCTGAAATCTACAATACCCAGTGTTCCCATATCGTCTATATTAGGAGCACGGTATCCGGTATTAAAGGACCTGTAGATATGGTGCTTTCCAATGGAATAATTAATTCCTGAATTCCATACAAATGCGCCAGGATTGATTTCCATCTTACCGAGATCCTTATCCGCAATCCTTGCCTGCAACCAATTGTACCTTAATCCACCCTCAAGATTAAAATTACCAAGAGCTAGGTGATGGAGTGAATAAACCGAAGTATTTGAATAGAATGAATTATCAGGATATAAACCTCTCTGTGTGCTGACTACTCCGCTTTGAAGATTTGTTGTATTCCTGGTACTGTTAACCTTGTCTCTGTAATATTCCAGACCACTGTTAACAGTCCACTTTTTACTTAGGTCTGAAAATATCTCAAGACCCAGATTAGAGGTTTTGATCTTATCCCTTTCCAAACCAAGCGACTGACTGGCATTCTTTTGACTGTTTCGCTCTTCAACAGTTGCATTTAAGGAACCTGTTACGTCAATCCTTCTGAAAATTGAAGACTCCTGGTCAATACTGTATTTTAGGTAGCTTAGATTCCTTCCCTGCAAACCCATCTTATTAACATTGAAATTCTCAAGCTGCACTTTATGATAAACATCAACATCCTTTTGCTGCACAAACTGATTGGCTATAATAAGTTCGGAATTGTCAGAAACCTTAAGCTTGAATTTCAAGCTGGCATCCGCTTGGGAATACCCGGATGGGGATTGTCTTCCGGTAGTATCCCCGCCAATCAGGTCTCCATAATTCTTTATTCCCAAAATCCCTGAAAGAACCATCTTACTTGTGGAATAAGACAATTCTGTACTGCCGGATTGCTCCATTTTACTGCTCCCAAATCTTCCTGAAACGCTTCCCTTGAAGGAATTTTCAGGTGTATATCCAGGATCTTTTGTAAAAATCTGTATAACTCCGCCTATGGCATCTGATCCATATTGAACCGAACCACTCCCTCTCAGAACTTCAATCTTATTGACCGAAAAAGGATCAATTGTATTCAAATACTGATTAGGGCCATACCTGAAAGTCGAATTATTTAATCTGATTCCATCAATAAGGATCAATGTTTGATTACCGGTTAAGCCCCTTATAAAAGGAGAACCACCACCATGGTTAGTCTTCTGAACAAATACACCCGGGATAATATTTAATGATTCAGGAACAGTACGTGGAATATTCTCAGATTGAGCAGGTAGATTTAATACACTGGAGGCAAAAGGTAAATGAACTGAAGAAGTATTGCGACGCGAGGCAGATAAAATCTGTACTTCCGGAAGGGAGCCTGACTTAGAAATAAGGAATATATCCAGATTGACACCTTCATTATCCAGAATCAAAGTAGTTTGATAGGTCTCATAACCAACATAGCTTGCCTTGATGGTGTATTTTCCAGGCTGGATGTTCTCAAAATTAAATCCCCCCTTCTCATCTGTGGCTACACCTTTTGAGCTCAATCCTTCAATCCTGATGCTCACTCCACTCAATGCATCTCTTGTATTCTGTGAATATATTTTTCCTTTGATACTCTGAGCGGAAAGACCTCCGGAAAGAAATACCAATAAAAGAAATATTAAAATTTTTGACATGATTAATAAAATTGATCTAAAAGAAATAATATATTGTTTAAAGATAACTAGTCATCGGCTTTGTCTTTTTGTTCAAGTTTAAGGAATGCACTTCTGCGTGGAGCAGGCATCACAGAATCTTCACCCTTAACTGATTTCCAAACTACTTCATTCAAATCCAGATCAGGAGCAGCATCTTCTCTTGCAAAATTCCACTCCTGCGAACGCTCGGCACTCTTATTCCATGCGACATTGCGCTGCATTAAATCAACATTAGAAGGCTTCACTTTGTAAGGTCTAAAATCAGGTGTTGAAGTAAAGCATTCAGAGAATGGAACAGCTGCTGCATCATACTGACTCATTGGAGGTAAGCCCAGGATGAGTTCCATGGTTCTGAGCATTCCGGAAGTAGAATACATAGTGCTATTTACAGAATTCCGTTTTGTATATGGACTAATTACAAATGCAGGTGAGCGGTGTGCATCCACGTGATCAGGACCGTTTTGAGCATCGTCTTCCAGAACAAAAATTGCTGATTCCTTCCAGATACTGCTGTTTGAAATATGTTCTACCAACTGACCTAATGCAAGATCATTATCGGCCACCTGAGCCGTAGGAGTTAGTTTTCCAATTCGTTGGCCACTGGTATGATCATTACCTAAACGGATGGTATTGAATTTTGCTACCGAATTTATTGCAAGCAAAGAATCGAAATCGGATTTAAATGCAGTTACACGGTCAATATCCAATATATCAAGATTGTATGGGGGATATTTCGTTGCAATATTTCCAATAAGAGATTCTAAAGTTGCACCATCTTTAGTAGCAAATTGACCGTAACTTCGATAACTCACACCTGCACGCTTGCAATAATCCCAGATAAATCCATCTCTCGGATATGCGATTTTGCGGCTGCCCTCATAATCATAGGTACCACCCCTGCTTCCGTAGCTGGTAGGCCATGATTTCTCAACGTAGTCATTTGCATAAGCCGCCATACTCCAGTTATGCCCGTCAGCACTTACCTCGGCATCTACATAAAAATTATCGAGAAGAACAAATTCCCGGGCTAAAGCATGATGATTGGGCGTTACTTTCTCAGGGAAAATACAAAGTGAAGGGTCTCCGTTACCTTCTTTAATATCTCCAAAAACCTGATCATAGGTGCGATTCTCTTTAATCACATAAAAAACATATTTAATCGGTGATTTACCCCCCTGAATATTGGGTACGGGATTATCTTTAAGGCCCTTAGAAAGAGTTTCAGTCTGCTTGTTATAAGGGGTGTTGGCATACACCTGTTTTGAATAAGATTCGAGTTTTGAATCATCCGGCTGATCGATAATCGAAAGTGTTCCTTTA
>CAZGCG010000168.1:0-7791 GCA_964524205.1 uncultured Sphingobacterium sp.
TATAATAATATTAAAAATATATATTGTGAAGCTGTGATTTATGTCAAAAATGAGAGGATTGTTGGTCTTGGTACCCGTGGAAGGATTTTTTGGATTGCCGGGTATTTATATGATCAGGTAGAATACATCCCTTTAGAGGCTGCAATATTTAAAATTCAGCTTTAATTGCAGGGGCAGAAAGGAATTAAAATGGGGCTATGGTGTTATTTATACGAATTATAGCATACAATTTCCAAGGGCTTTATTTGTTGGAAATTCCCTTGGTTTATAAATAATGGGATAAGGGCTACTGCTTATTAATTTGGTCGTTTACACTATTTATGTCCTGAGACCTGTTAGCTTAAGCAATGTACAATGCTTTGTCAACCCTTGTCCAACCCTTGTCCAACACTTGCTGTATCGGTATAAGGTCGGTATAAGGACCGTATAAGGTCGGTATAAGGGGATGTTTGAAATTATGAGGAGATTTTGTAATTTGAGGTTAAAACCAATATACACAAAATTAAGGATATGGCAAAATATAATTCTAATCTGCCTCCTGATCCTGATAGTACCTATGTTGATAGTAAGGCCTATGGAGAACACAAACGGGCCCGACGAGGCACAAAGAGCAAAGTTGAGGTAAATGATACATTCAAGGTGCATAATGTGTTGCTTTCAGGTGCTAATATCCCAGCCAGTCTGGTTAAGAAGGCAATAGATACGTATCGTTCAGATTTTCCTTCTGGGCAGCTATGGCAATTTCTGGTGGGGATGTTTAAGACACAATTAAAAATGAATGTCCCCCTGAATGTAGATCAGTTGCTATATAAAGATATCAATACTGATTATCGGTTATCACGTATTCTGAAAGGCGGATATAATCAAGAAATCAGCTCAGACCCGGAGATAGTTAAGGTTGAGCTGGGGAATTTAAACCCGCAGTTCCGGAGTCAATCCATTGATGGCGTTCTCATTGAAGTTATTGCGATGTATTTCGACTTTAACAGCATGGAAAGTACATCAGATTCCTTTTCAAGCCCGATTGTGCCACTTAAACATGAACAGGAGCTAAGTTTTGACCTGAAGGCTGGAAAACCTGGTGATAGCTATCTGATCTGTCTCAAATTAAACGGCTGCATCCGGGATAAAATGCTGACTGAGAATTCAGCAAGGTCTATGCAGATTATTGAAACGGGAATGGTTTCTGAAAATGGGCTTGAGAAAGCCAGTTTATATTAGCTTAGTACTCATCAGATAACTTAGAGTTTACTCATCTGATGACTTAAAGTCATCTGATGAGTACAGTACAGTACCTTAATCTGATGAGGCAGCATGGATGAATTCGAAATAAGTCGTTGCCATTTCCCGGCTTTCATCAACAAAGGTGTTTTCCTGAACACCTGTTACTTCGAATCCTAAACGTTTGTTGCACAAAGTACCAGTTCTCAGGTTTGCATAATCAAGATAAGAGGAAAATTCCCATTGCTCAACGGACTTTACAAGTCCCCCTTTTACAGCATTTTGATGAATGTAATTCATGCAGACCAAGGCTTCATTAATGGTTTCATTGGCTCGGCCATTGTTAAGTAGACGAGCCTTTGTCTTTTGCTGGAACAATGATCCGGTAATATTTTGCTGTCTATGTATAGCTCTGGTATAGGATCTGAGAAGTATCGCAAGACCATTATTGAATGTTTTACCAGCAGGCTGCCTGTCAGTTGAGTGGCTTGATATAGCCAATCCGGATGTGGGTAGCGGCTTGATAAATACCTCCAGGTGAAAGTGATTCGGCATAAGGCAGTAGGATATAACATCGCAATATGGAAGCAATTCTTTTCTGATCTTAGCAAGAAAAAACAAGTAATTTTCCCTAGTGAAGAAAATGGGCTGTTTATTATTGCCGCGATTATACACATGATAGATCTCGCCTTCAATAAATCTCATCTTTAAAACTACGACTGAATTTATTACTCATGCAAATAATCGCTATTGAACTTATTAAATGGTACTATTAAACTCATTGGATGCCTTTTTATCTCTAATACTCATCAGATGACTCCAAGTCATCAGATGAATATTATCTAATCTTGACTCAATCCTGATCCTCACCCTTCCCACCATCTCAAAGGCAGTTCAATCTTATCAATTGAGCTGCTTATTAAATCAGGTTTGAAGGCATAATTGGATAAATCTTCCTTTTGGGCGATACCTGAGAGCACCAGAATTGTTTTGTATCCCATTTGAACACCGCCCTGTATATCAGTTTCCATTGTATCACCTATTACAGTTGTGCCACCGGTTTCGAGGCCTAAATATTTTCGGGCTGAACGCATCATCACCGGACTTGGTTTTCCGGTAACGAAAGCTTTTCGGCCGGTTGCCTCTTCAATCATCGCAGTAGTAGCTGCAATGCCTAAATTATTCCATCCCGGTTTTTTGGGTGAGGGATCCCGGTTAGTTGTAATAAATTTTGCCCCGGCCAGGATCATATCTACGGCACGCTGCACCATTTCCAATGTAAAATTTCTTCCTTCGCCCAATACAACGAATTCCGGATCGGTGTTTACCAGCGTGATTCCGTTTTCATGTAAACTGGTTAATAATCCACCTTCACCCAATACATAAGCCGTACCATGCGAACCCTGATCACCAAGGAATTTGCCGGTTGCCATCGCACTGGTATACACATGATCGACGGTAACATCAATTCCAAGATGCTTTAACTTACGCACAACCTCAAGCCGCGTGCGCTGGCTGTTATTGGTCATAAATGTAAACGGGATATCTTTCTTTATTAAATTATTTATAAATCTGTCGGCCCCCTCTATTAGTAATTCACCACTGTAAATTACACCGTCCATATCTATTAAAAGTCCCTGTTTCATAAGAATTGATTTTAACTCAAATTTGCATAAAGTATTTCTTAATGGGCAGAAAAATCTGAAGAATGGGGATGGAATTTTGCGCGGGTAAATCTGGAGCGTATCAGGAGAAAGTGTTTGTGCATTTGCTGACTTAATTAGCCATTTTTCCTGTTATAAAAATAAACATTGTTCTGTATGTTATTTCAGGATTGTATCTGGAGATATATGGATTTATAGTTTTAGTGTTAATCTTTTTATTATTTCAGTTAATAAACAATATGTAATACATATTTATATTATATTTGATATGTTAGATATGGATCGACAGGATTTATACTGTCGGGTAATTAGTTCATTGCCATTCTCATTACCTGGCTGCTCTTGCAGCTTGGTAATGGTAGAATGGTTGGAATAATATTTTGGTAAGTGGATTGATTGAATAGAATGATATAATTTAGAAGTACCTGTTTCAGGTGGCAATCCTGTAAATTAATATCAATGGCAGTTCATGCTTCTGTTCTAAATTGTGAAGAAATCATTGATTTCACTATGCCAGGACTTAATTACCAAATCACAACTACTAAATAATTTAAAAGAAATTACACTTTTTCAAAGTAATTGAGCAGATGTCTTTTCATTTTACTCCTAAATTCCTCAGGAGTGCCGTTTTTTAATACATTGAGCAAAACTCTGTGAGTTGCATATTCTTCATCAGGAATTTGACTTTTAACATGAAGTTCATTATTCATGTAATCAAAAATTGGAAGCAGCATTTTCTGAAATCTCTGAATAGTTTCGTTCTGTGAAATTTCATAAAGCATGGAATGAAATTCGACATCACATTTCAAGCGTTCTATCTTATTATTTGTTTTTTCTTCCTTCTCTACAATTTGTTCCAGTTTAACTAATCCGGCTTCTGTCTTTCTAAGAAAAAGAATATCTGCTAATCCTATTTCTATAACTAAACGCATTTCAAATATTTCCTTCATGGTATCGCCATGTAATAGTTGAGGATCCATTAATCGCTGCATATTGTTTAAAATATCCGGTCGGGTTAAGATCATTCCCCTATTTTTGCGCGACTCTATTATCCCTAGTGTTTTAAATCTGGCGATGGCCTCCCTGATTGCGGTACGGCTTACACCCATGGCTTTGGCAAGTTCTAGTTCTTTCGGAATGGCATCACCCGGAGCGAAATTCTCGTTACGAAAATATTCCTGTAATGTAATTTCAATTTTATCTACTTGGGTAAGGCTTTCAACGGGACGTATTTTGGAAAGTTTAAATGCTGTCAAGATCTTTTCTTATTAATGGGTACTAACTCACAATTGAATTCGGCGCAAAATTACTGATTTAGAAATTAATATGTAATATTTTTTAAAATTTGGAATCTTTTCACAATTTAACGCTCTTTTATGCAATGATTGATAGTTTGATTAAGCTGTGATTATTCAATTAAACTGAGGCTTATGGTATTCGATCTATCGTTGAATATAATCTTGGTTCTGCTTGAAATTATGGCCTATATGTCTTTACACCTAATATTTATGATAAGCCTGACTACTTTGTTTTAAGTGCTTTTCGTAACCCTATCCAGGATAGTTCTCATCATTTTTTCATACTTGTAATAGTTGCAATAAATATGTCCTACATTTTTCATTTTTTATTTGCATAAAAGAAAATAATGTTTATCATTGTAATATGTAAGACTTATTAATCAAACAATTTAATCACAGTGTTATGAAAAAAATTTTACTTTACTCTGTTTCATTTTTGATGCTCTGTGCCTTTGATGGATTTGGACAAACCATCATTACAGGCACAGTCAAAGATCGAAGTGGTGAAACTCTCCCTGGAGTTAGTGTTAAATTAAAGGATACTTCGATAGGAACAAATACTAACACATCGGGTAATTATTCAATAACAGTTTCTGATGGTAAAGGTGTTTTGATCTTTTCATTTATAGGAATGCAAAACCAGGAGGTTGAAATCTCAGGAAGAAAAGTAATTGATGTTACTCTCTTAGCAAGTGTAGAAAGCTTACAAGAAGTGGTAGTTGTAGGTTATGGATCTCAATCAAGAGAAACAGTTACTACATCGATCTCAAAGCTTGATACTAAGGTGCTAGCTAATGTTCCATTTTCAAATGTAGCTTCAGCATTACAAGGCACCCTTTCTGGCGTTAGAGTTCAAACTACTTCTGGTATGCCAGGCTCAGCACCTCGCATAATCATAAGAGGCGGTACTTCTATAAATAATCCTGATGGTGCAGGTCCTTTATATGTTGTAGATGGGGTTATCAGGAGCAATATTAATACGATTGATCAATCAGAAATTGAATCTTTACAGGTGCTCAAAGATGCTGCCGCTACTTCAATTTATGGAGCTCGTGCTTCCAATGGAGTAGTAATTATTACTACTAAATCAGGAAAATCTGGGAAAGCCGTAATTGATTATAAATATGATATGACGCTTTCTGACAATGTTGAAAAGTATGATCTACTTAGTGCAAAAGATTTTATTTACTATCAAAGACTGGGGATTTATCGTTCTGGAACATGGGGAAATAAGCCAGCGCAACTTGCATTACTTTCCGCTGCCACCAGTGCCGGAACAGGAAATGATCTTACGAATAATACTGCTTATACTACCCAGTACCTCACTCCACAGAATCAACATAAGTTGAAGGAGGGGTGGCAGAGTATGCCTGATCCTTTAGATCCATCCAAAACGATTATTTTTGATGATTTTGATTTTCAAAATAGTTCATACCGGACTGGAGTTTCAGGGAACCACACAATAACTGCTTCAGGAGGAACGGAAAAAGGAACCTTCAGTGCCGGGCTTGGGTATCTTAATAATGATGGGATTGTTATTAATACAAACTACAAACGACTTAACGGACATATAAACGGAGATATTAAGATTAGGGACAACTTGAAGGTTTTTGGACGCTTATTATATTCAAACAGCCAGGATAATAATCCTACCAGTGAATATACTTTTGGAAGGTCAATTGGCTTACCACCAACCGCCAAGTATAAATTTGAGGATGGAACTCTTGCTCCTGGGCAAAGTGAAAGTTTGGGAAATAATGAATATCTATTAAACACTGTAGATAGAAAAAACGTAGGAGATGATTTAACAATGGCCTTTGGAGCTCAGTTGAAAATACTGCCTGGTTTGTCATTTGATCCTCAAGTTTCATGGTGGCAGACAAGCCGTGATACTAGAAATTTTCAAAAAGATTTCTGGAACGGACCTTTATCCTATGTAGTTAGCCGTGCTGCTACCAGTTCCTATTCAAAAAGTTTACAAAAGCAGGCTGATGCGGTATTTACCTATATCAAATCATTAAAGAATTCACATAATTTAGAAGCTAAAGTAGGATTTTCTTATTATAATTCTGCTTCGAACAGCTTGAGTGCAAGTGGGAGGGACGCAGCCACAGATTTAATTCCAACTTTAAATGCATCTGCATTACCTGTATCTGTGAGCAGTGCAGAATCTGAGCAATTAATTTACGGTTATTTTGGCAGGCTTAACTATGACTTTAATCAGAAATATTTGCTCTCAATAAATGCCAGGTATGATGGTGCTTCTAACTTAGGGGATGCTTATAAGTGGGGACTCTTTCCTGGTGTTTCGGTTGGATGGAATGTACATAAAGAAGAATTTTGGAGTAGTTTACCAGAGAACCTGTTAAAATTGAAACTAAGGGCAAGTTATGGGGTCAATGGTAATATAAGCGGCCTTGGACCTTATACAGCTCAGGGTCAATACAATGTGGGATCAAAGTATGGCGGCTTTGCGGCTGTACAAAATACAATAATTGCTAATACCGAACTTCAATGGGAGCAATCTAAAACACTCGATTTCGGTCTAGATTTAGGCATATTTGATAATAGAGTAAATATTATGTTTGACGTCTACCGACGTGAAACTGATAACTTGCTGGCAAGTCTGGCCTTGCCTCATTCAACTGGATTTTCCAGTACGCTGACCAATTTAGGAAGTCTGGAAAACAGGGGAATAGAATTAGAATTAAACACCAGGATTATGCCTTTGACCTCCAGCTTTCAATGGGATCTTGGTTTTAATGTTTCAAAAGTTTCTAATAAAATACTTAAGCTTCCTTACAATGGTGTTGAGAATAATCGAATTGGAGGGGTACAAGTTTGGGATCAAGAAATAGGCGCCTATGTTTGGAAAGGCGGTTTGCAGGAAGGCGGCAGGATGGGTGATTACTATACTTACAAAATGCTGGGTGTTTATGCAACTGATGCGGAAGCTGCTTCAGGTCCAATTGATAATCTGACCCCATATGCTGATAAAAAATCATACGGAGGTGATGCCATAATAGCAGATTTGGATGGAAATAATATCATTGATACCCGTGATCAGGTTTACGCGGGTAATATTTACCCAACGTGGACTGGTGGTTTCTCAAATTCATTCAACTATAAGAACATAGGTCTCTATATTCGCACAGATTTCATAACAGGTCAGACAATATTTAACTATACACAAGGTACTTTGATTGGCCAGTTTCAAGGAAATAATGGATTATCAAAAGATATTCTCAGATCCTGGGAAAAACAAGGTGATGTTACTGATATACCCGTATTTGTTTACGCAGACCAACAAGCACGTAATAAGCTGTACAGAGGAGCAGGTGGCAATACAAAATTTTATGAAAAGGGGGATTACCTGGCTATCCGTGAACTAACACTGACCTATGATTTGCCAAAGGTTCTACTTAAAAGAGCTAAAATATCTGGCTTGAGGCTTAATGTTACGGGACATAATTTGCATTATTTTACAAAATTTTCCGGGTTGAATCCTGAATATGGAGGTCGAGATGATGGAAGATTTCCCATCCCCAGGAACATCATTTTTGGCTTAAATGTGACACTTTAAATGCAAAATATTAAATGAAATATCA
>CAZGCG010000169.1:0-7791 GCA_964524205.1 uncultured Sphingobacterium sp.
AGTCAAGAAAGACAAATTCGTCAGTCACTTTTCTGGTTGGCGACCCGATAACTATCGGGTGATGAAATCGACTTTCTAAACCCCCAGGCGATTTTGCAAGCACCGTAGCAGATAAATTACGCTTTGCTTCTGTATCCTAACCAAAAAATTTCTAATTTGAATCCGAATTTAATCACCTGTTTTAAAAATTATAAATGACTCCTGTTTCCAGCACTCCAGAATTAGCAAATGATGCTAATATCAACCCTGAAAAAAAGAATAATCTGAAATTGGTTATAGTTGCCTCATCAGTAGGTACGCTGATCGAATGGTATGACCTTTTACTGGCTGTTATCATGGCTAATATATTATCTATGCAATTATTCCCTGCCGGTGGTAATAATTTCATTGAAACATTGGGTATTGTTGCAACAACCTATCTGATCAGGCCTTTCGGGTCATTATTGTTTGGGAATTTCGGAGATAAAATAGGACGTAAACACACATTTCTGGTTTCACTTTTATTGATGGGTGGTGCTACTTTTTTGATTGGCTGTATTCCCACGTTTGAACAAGCCGGATGGGTTTCGCCAATTCTGTTTTTAATACTTAGATTATTGCAGGGCCTGGCGATCAGTGGGGAGTACTCTGGTGCAGTTATTTATGTCGCAGAGCATTCACCTGCTCATAAGCGCGGCTTTTATACAGGTTTTATACAGACAACTTCTTCCATTGCCCTGATTCTTGGGCTTGTTGTTGTATTTACGATTAAAAGCATAATGTCTGATGAGAGTTTCAATTCTTTTGGATGGAGAATTCCATTTCTTTTTAGTGCGGTATTGGTAATTGCGAGTTACTTTATCCGTCGTAAGCTGCATGAAAGTCCGGTTTTTGCCCAATTGAAAAGTGAAGGTAAGACGAGCAAATCTCCGGTTAAAGAAACATTCAAAACCAAAAAGAATATTGGTCTTATTCTGGCTGCTGTGTTCGGGGGTAATGCTGCTCAGAGTGCGATCATGCAGGTAAATCAGATCA
The DNA here is from genome assembly GCA_964524205.1 of uncultured Sphingobacterium sp. Lineage (GTDB taxonomy): Bacteria > Bacteroidota > Bacteroidia > Sphingobacteriales > Sphingobacteriaceae > Daejeonella. The sequence continues at coordinate 1,015 of CAZGCG010000169.1, forward strand.
TTACTTTGTTCTTCCTGCAACGCACTGTTAAGCTGGAAGATACTACCGCACTGTTGATCATGGCTACCGGAATTCTTCTTGCCGGACCATTCTTTCAGATTTTTGGAGCAATCAGCGATCGTGTTGGGCGTAAAAAGATTATGCTCCCAGGAATGATTTTGGGTTTGCTGGTAATACCACTTATGTTTTACTTATTCCTTGAGCTTGGAAACCCACAACGTTTGGATACCATACAGTATATAGATACCCAAACCAAGATCATATTCATAGGGCTTGTATTTATGCTGACTATATCGGGTACCATGGTCTATGGTCCGATGGGTGCTTTTCTAATGGAAATGTTCCCTACTAAAATCCGATATACCAGTATGGGATTTGTGTATAACGTTGGAAATGGAGCAATTGGCGGATCAACCCCTGTAATTACAGAACTTATCAAATCATCTGTTGTAATTGGGTTTGCGGTTTCACCTTTTGTTGGACTGGTTTATCCGCTTTCGCTGATTTTGATTGGAATTATCGTCAATATCTTTTGGGTTCCTGAAACCTACAAGAACAACCTAACTGATTAAACAGAACCTATAATCATTTTTATGGCAGATAAATTAAGCAGGCGAAAAGTTATAAGCAGCTTTGGCCTGACCGGCCTTGGATTGCTTGCTTCCAATGTTCAGGCAGCTAACTTTAATCCAATATCCCTGATCAAGGAAGGTGAAAACATTCTGTTTTATTCAAGTTTAGCAGAGTTGAGAGAAAGCAATGCGCTGAAGGAGGGCAATGTTGTACAAACCGGCGGATATTATCAGATTGGCGATGGAGGTGAGGGAACCTATATCATCAGAGCATCTTCTTCTGAAATTACTCCTGACGGCGGTGGAATAATTGGTTTAAAAAGGAATTTGATTGCCGGCCTGATCAATGTCAGGGAAGTAAATTATAAGTTATTCGGGGCTGTTGGCGACAAGAAAAATGATGATGGAGTACAGATTAAGGCAGCACATGAATATGCGAATAAACATCGTATACCTATCATAAATCTGAGTGGAGAATATTGGTTCAGAGAGACCACAGCGATTGTAATAAAAACAAATGTTGATTGGGGACAAAGTATTTTTCATTTCGATGAAAAATTCAATGGTAAAGAGCCCCGGTTCAAGGTGTTGAGTGATGTGGCTCCTTATCCAATCGAACTTAGCGAGCAAGCTAAGAGTTCATTGATCAGTCAATTAAAACCAGGCGCCCAGGTTATCCCTGAACTGGCTCCATATAAAAATTGCCTCGTAATTGTTGCTGATTCCGGAGATATGATTGGACTGAGGAATCAGAGTACCGGTGTAAGCAGAGGATGGGCCAGGGAAGAACTTTTCTATGTTGAGGAGCATGGACGCATTGTGGGGGAAATGGCCTGGACCTTTAAAAATTATACCAGTTTAATGGCTTATCCGGCTAGTGACAGTTACTTAACTATTAGCGGTGGTACATTTTACCTTTCCGGAGATAACGAAGGAAATTATGTAGAGAATGGCATCCGTATTGAAAGGAGCAGAACGTTGGTATCCAATCAATGGGTTGGCCTCGAGCCTGGTAAACAGGATGTTGCTAAAATTCAGCGAAGTGGATTCTACTCCCTGAAAATGGTTTATGACGTTGTGGTTGAAAATATCAGACTCATCCCATGGGAAAAAGACAGGCCGGGTGTGCCGATGGTACCACAGGGTACTTACGGAATCTCAGGAAATCGTTGGATGAACGTAACCTTTCGGAATATTACCGCTGAAGGAAGTCCGGTGCACTGGGGTGTTTTTGGTACTAATCTGACCAAAAACTTCAGAATCGAAAACTGTATGCTTAACCGTGTAGATGTCCATTTCCATTGCTGGAATCTCTATATCAAAGACAGTAAGGTAGGGCAGAGGGGATTGACTTTAACTGGAGGTGGAGATCTCTTCGTTGAAAACACACTGGTAAATGCCAATGCATTCATCTCATTCAGAGCAGATTATGGGGCTAAATGGGATGGAGATATTCGCATAAAAAATTGCAGACTTGTTCCCCGTACCGGTGCAACGCAGGTTTCGGTTTTGCAGTTTGTTACAGCTGATTTTGATTTTAAATATCCTATTGGGTATGGCCGTACACTCAGCCTGCAGGATATGGTTGTTGATTTTACCGGGCAGGAGCAAAGCAAGGCTGTTTGCTGGCTAATAAAAACTTCGGAGTGGAAAAATAATGCCGATAAGGTAAAACTGTTCTTCCCGGAGCAAATGGATATTAATAATGTTAGTATTCGTGGCCGGAAGCAGGGACTTCGCTTATTCCAGTTATATGATTGTTCAAAATATTACATGAACAAGGAGGGCTCTTATGACGGTGTCAGGATGGAAAGTAATTGCCGGATCTTTGTCCGGAATGTGGATCTTGAAAAGTTAAATCCTTCTCCTCTTAGCGCAGTAAAAGATAATGTTCATTTCTATCTGAATGATACTTCTGCTGAAAAGCGGCCGGATGCTTTGTATCCTGATATCAGGTTTGAAGGCTGCCGGAATATGGATCTTTATACAGGAAAGGGAACCGCAAATCTGAGATTCGAAAATTGCTCTATCAGCCGGATCACAAAAGACGTCCTTCCTTTCAAAGGTCGTCTGTCATTTACGAATTCTGAGTTTGTCCCTGAAGTAGAAGCGGGTGCTAAACAAATTTATGAACTGAATTCTGAGCTTGGTATTAGTTTTAGCGACTGCATCGTTTATATGCCTGAAAAAGCCGGACAAAAAATGTCTGAATGGTTAGATAAAATCGGCTTTCTTCAAATCAATAAGCAGGTTCGCTTTAATCATTCGAATACCCGTTTGGGAAATGACATTATTCAGTACTGTAAATCGAAATCTATTAAACTTGATCCAAATTTCATTGGGATGCTAAAAAGTCATCATGAATTGGAATCAGAAAATATCAAAGCATAGGATGACCGAAAAGAGCCTTTCCAGAAGGAATTTTATCAGGAGCAATGCAATTGCGGGAATTGGACTCAGTGGCCTGGCTGGTTTATCCGGGTTCGCTATAGACAGTTCCAAATCGGAAAGTTCTATGCAGGGTAAATCACCAATTAAAACACTTGCTGGATTAAATCTGCAAAAACTGCATGATCGCTATCATGATGAACTTTTCAATCGTTTTTTGCCGGCAATGGATAGTTTATGCATTGACTCTGTATACGGTGGTTTTATGTGTGATGTAGACATTTCCGAAAGGAAGTTGGTTAACACTATAAAAAGGGTTTGGAATCAGGGCCGGGGTATTTGGGTCTATTCTTTTCTATATAATAATTTCGAAAAGAACCCTCATTATCTTGAGGTAGCAAAGAAGGCCATTGATTTTATTCTCAAACTCAAGCCAAAGGATGATAGTTTTTTCGATGGCAGCTTTAGCAGGGAGGGAAATAGAATTTCAGGCCCTGGTGATATTTACGGAAATCTTTTTGTGGCCGAGGGACTCGCAGAATATGCGAAAGCCAGTGGCAATAAATCCTACCTGAATATCGCGAAAGAGATGATCTTATCTTGTCTTGAGCGCTACGACCGGCCAGATTATGTTTATGACATCAGTTATGTACCTGGAAAGCCAAAAATGCAGGGTCCGCGTAATCTGGGCCACTGGATGATCTTCCTGAGTCTTTCCTCTCAGATATTGACTCAGGGGCCAGATCCTGAATTAGAGAAGCTGGCAGACCGTTGTATTGATGCAATCATGAAACAGCACCTGAATGAAGAATTTAATATTCTGAATGAGGTGCGTAATCATGATTTTACTCTCCCCAAAAATGAATATGCCGATTTCGCGGTAATTGGACATGGTATTGAAACACTTGCTTTTGTGATGGCAGAGGCTGTAAGGCGCAAGGACTCAGCACTATTTATTGCTTCTGAAGCAGCTTTCAAAAGACATGTGGAGGTAGCTGCAGACAAGCTTTACGGTGGTCATTTTGAAGTGCTTTTCAATGCCAATACCTATTCCTGGTCGCCAAGTAAGTCGGCCTGGTGCCAGCAGGAAGTTTCTATCGGAGCCTTGCTTAGCATAGAGCATACCGGGAATCCATGGGCATTTGAATGTTTCTCGGAAGGAGACGCTTATATGCTGGAGAAAATGAGCCGCCCCGATTATGCTTTCTGGACTTTTGGAGGAAACAGGAAAGTTGTCAATCCAAGTACTAAAACCATAGAGCATTATCATATGCCGCGCTATCTGATGCGGAATATGCTTGCTCTGCAGCGAATCATGAAGCGCAAAGGGAAATTGTCAGATCTTATAGCCTGAGTTAAATCATAATATCAGAATTTCTTAACGAACAGTTGCTTTAATGTCCATTTTTGTAGTGTGCGAAATTTAAATGGATATTAATATTTTATGAAAGATTCAAGTCCCTTATACTTAATTCATAAATCTCAGCTCGCTTACCCATCCGGTTCGACAATCTGTTTTATTAATGACTTGTTTTACATAATGGGCGATGATGCTTCAGAGATTCTTGTTTTAAACGATAAGCTTTTAGAAGTGGAACGTATCCCGCTTTTTCCGAAAGATGAAAATATCAGAATCCCAAAAGCATTTAAAGCTGATATTGAGGCATCTGTTGTGATCAGGCATAATGGTATTGAGTGTATTCTGTTTCTTGGATCAGGCTCAGTTAGTCCCCATCGAGACTATGCTTATCTTTTTGAACCTGAAAGTAAAAATTTCAGCAGGATTGATTTCAGTGATTTTTATGATCAACTAAGAAATCAGTTTGCCCAGTTGAATATTGAAGCAGCTACAATGCTTGGTAGTAGCTTAGCACTGGGTATCCGGGCTAACAGATCTAACCCGGATAATTATATAGCATTAGCAAGCCCCGGCAAACTCTCCCCAGAATTTCAAAGGAAAGTACTTTTAAAGATTCCTGTTGAACATACAGGGATATCAGGGATGGATTATGATGGTGAGCGGGATATTTTATTTATTACATTTTCTTCTGAAAATACCAGCAATTCATACGATGATGGAGAAATTGGAGAAAGTTATCTCGCTATCATTCAGGAAGCCGCTGATCAAATTCAAAAAAATGAACTGTACATTTCTTCTTTTACTAAACTAAGTGATTTAGGTACTGAGCTCAAGCTTCAAAAGGTCGAATCTGTGGCCCTTACAGCAGATAACCGTCAGCTGCTGCTCGTTGCCGATAATGATCAGGGCAATACCAATTTGTTCCTTATCGGTTTTTGAATTTCAGCTTGCTCACACATGATTATTTGGGAAATTGTGAACTGTCAATTCCCGGAATCAGCCTGATCGCATTCTTATAATAAACTTTCTTTAATACCTCATCACTAAGTCCGAGGCCATACATCTTCCAGTAAGCATGGTATTTTTTATGGTATGGAAAATATTCATCTTCAGTTTCAAGCACTCTGAAATAGGTCGTATATTCTGCAGGTACCCAGCTATCTTTTCCGAACAGAATCCGGTCCTGGTATTTATCAAAGAACTGCTTTGCCCGGCGTGGTTGCCTGCCTAGTTCGGCAATGATAGCTCCAAATTCAACGTTCATGTTCGGATATTTATCGAGCAGTGTACCTAAGAAATCTAAATTGTTGGCATACCATCCAAAATGAGCAATAATGAAATTGGTTTTAGGGTTATTTTTGATCAGATTATGTTGCTGTTTGATTAATTCTTCCCATGAAAAACCATCCGAGGCACTTCTGTTACGTCCTGGTTGGGTCAGTAATTCAAGCCATCGCTCATTTTGTTCATTCGGTTCATCCCAGAATTGTTTGGGATCTGCCGTATGGATCAAAACAGGTATTCCCAGTTGGGCGCATTTTTGCCAGATTGGGTTCAGCCGGGAATCATCAACCGCAACCAGTTCACCTTTATTGTCCTTGACTGAAAATCCAAGGCTTTTGAATATTTTTAAACCCTGTGCGCCTGCTTTTACATCATCTTCTATCTGTTTTGCAGCTTTATTACCGTAATCACTTTCACCAATTCCTGAAAAATTTGGATTCGCAAAAACAATTAAACGACCCGGTTCTGCAGCTTTGGCATTTTTTACTGCAAGTGCAAGGAAATCGCCGCTGCGGCCACTTAAATTCACCATGGTCTTCATGTTCAGTTTATCCATTTCTGAAAGAAGTACTTTGAGATTTTGAGTTGGCATATTCCCCTGATGGTTATGCACATCAATGAATGGAAATTTAGCTCTTGTAAGAACATGCTCCGGAACCACCAACGAAGAAGGGGGGTTATAGGTTTCGAAATCAATTCTGCCCTTGTTGTTTTGTGCAAGTCCGCACTGACTAAACAATAAAAATGCGGCAAGGTATGTAGACCTCAATTTAATTATTTGCATCATATTCCTTCATTTAAACCATGAAAATACTATAAAGCGGCTATATTCCGAAAAATCCTTTTACCTGTTTAGACAAAGCTCCCATCTTTTGCCTACAAAGCCGTAAATATCCTGCTTCGGACAGTGTGAAGTCTGAAGACTCCTCATCATTTGAGAATCCGGAGAGACGCTTTCCTAAACTCTCCGGTCAGTGTGCTTGTCAATCTTCCTTAAGTACTATGCAAATTTTTAATCTCGCAAAGACGCGAAGACGCAACTACTTACGGGTTATATGAAATTTCATTTTAATGGAATATTACGCGTCTCTGCGTCTTTGCGAGGGTCTACTCTCTGGTCGGTATGGTCAACCCACCAGTTCCTTTCCGCAATTCGAACAAAATTTTGCGGTT
>CAZGCG010000170.1:0-7727 GCA_964524205.1 uncultured Sphingobacterium sp.
TAGAATAAAGAACAAAGAATAGTGACTATTACCAATTGTTTTGACATTTTTAGTATATCACTGACAACCCGATAGCTATCGGGTGACAACTAACAACCACTAGTGTCCGGTGAAAAGATTTTGCTTTTCGACCCCGAAGGTGGTCGGATGTTTATAGTAATCGATATTCCCAACAAACCGACCCCGGTGGTCGTATGTGAAAATTTCAAACACATACGACCACCTTCAGAGTCGGGAAAGGGACTGAATTGAAATTTCTATAAACATGTGACCACCTTCGGGGTCAAGCCTGCCTGAAATTAATATAAGGTGGCTTGCTTTTTAAAAACGGGTAAAAAACATTCATTGCTAAACATAAAAACATATTTTATTGGGATTTCAATTTTAACCTCACACTAGTGACTAACAACAGACAACAAAATAAACCATGAAAAACGATCGCAGAAATTTTATAAAACTCGCAGGTATGGCGGGCATAGGTTTAACTGGTGCAGGCATTCTGCCTGCTTATGCAGATAAAAGGGACGAGTCGGGTCAGAATTCAATGCATGTTCAGAATCCTGTTCAGAAATTCAATATGTCGGGCTATGCCGCCCCTAAAATTGATACCGTTCGTATTGGTATAATTGGTACAGGTAACCGGGGAACCGGAGCTGTAGTAAGGATTAGTAAGATCGGCAATGTAGAAATTAAGGCCCTGTGCGATATAAGGGCAGAAAAAGTCAATGCTGCAAAAAAACGGATCGAGGGTACTGGACAGAATCCTGTGGTTTACGTTGGTAATTCAGAAGAGTGGAAGAAAGTATGCGAGCGGGATGATATTGATCTGATATACGTCACCACTCCATGGCACCTGCATACCCCAATGGCGGTTTATGCAATGGATCATGGAAAACATGTTTGCGTAGAGGTGCCCGCAGCCACCACAGTTGAAGAATGCTGGCAATTAGTAGAAACCTCAGAAAGAACCCGCAAGCATTGCATGATGCTCGAAAACACCTGTTACGACTTCTTTGAGATGTTGACACTGAACATGGCCCGCCAGGGATTCTTTGGAGAGATTATTCATGCTGAAGGGGCATATATACATGATCTTCTGGCTTCCAATTTTAGCAAAACTGGATACTGGGATATGTGGCGTCTGAAACAGAATGCAAGCAGGAATGGCTCTCTTTATCCTACGCATGGATTGGGCCCTGTCTGTCAGGTAATGAACATCAACAGAGGTGATAAAATGGATTACCTGGTATCGGTATCAGGTAAGGATTTCATGATGGGTGAAATGGCGAAAAATCTGGCAGCAAAGGACGATTTTTTTAAGCCCTTTGTCGATAAACCATTCAGAGGTAATATGAATACGACCACCATCCGTACCAATCAGGGCCGGACAATCATGATTCAGCATGATGTGACCTCCCCTCGTCCATATTCGCGAATTCACCTGGTAAGCGGAACTAAAGGTACGGCATTGAAATATCCTGAACCCGGCCGGATCTCTACCAGTCATGAAGGCTGGCTTTCTGATCAGGAGTTTAAATCATTGGAAGAGAAATACAAACCGGCAATTGTTCGGAAAATAGGTGAGCTGGCTAAGCAGGTTGGGGGGCATGGTGGTATGGACTTCTTAATGGATTGGCGTACCATAGATTGCCTGAGGAATGGTTTGCCGCTTGATCAGGATGTGTATGATGCAGCGCTCTGGAGCTCTATTTTTCCCTTGAGTGAAAGCTCTGTCAACAACCGTTCGAACTCCATTGATGTACCTGATTTTACTGCCGGAGCATGGAAAAATAATAAGCCGATTGACATATCACTATTAAAAGGAGGAAATACGCAGGTTAAAATTTAACCGTATTAGCTTTCTTAAACCGCGATATCAGGGTATCGTATTAAAAGAGTGTACATAAGATATTCTAATTTTTATGTTTTTGTAAGGAGTCTTCTAAGAATTTGTCCAAGTCGTCCAATTCAACGTCTCGTCTTATTATCTTTTTATGTTCATTTACTAAAAAGTTTAATGGTAGTCGGCTAGCTACGAAATTTTCAATGTTTTTAGAATCTTTAGTTTTAACAGATTCGCTTACATTATACCAGGGGATACTATCATATTTTGATATTTTTATCCACCACTCTTTATCTTTATCTACCGAAACGGCAATGATATCGAAACCCTTAGTTTTATATTTTTGATAGATTGTTTTTAACTGGGGGGTTTGGTAGCGACAGGGGAGGCACCAGGAAGCCCACAGATCAATTAGGGTGTATTTTTTCTTTGAATAATCATAATTAAAGGGCTTTCCATGAATGTCACTTCCGTAAATTTGTGGTACATCTCCGCCAATCCTTAATTTTTCTACAGATTTAAGAAATGTATAGGCTTTTTTGGCATATTCTGTTTCTTTGACTTCAGGATCTAGCCCATCTAATACACTTTTGTATAATGAATAGTTCTCGAAAAAATCCGGCATTTTAGTTATTAAATAGGGAGTGATTAAGGTAGATGGGTTATTTTGAATATACTCGTATGTACTTGTTTTGTAGATGAGTCTTTCTTTGGTTTCTATTATACTTGATGAGTCGAGGTATTTTTTATACTTCTCATCATTCCCCTGTTGCAGAAATATATCTGCCAGCTGAAGGTATTCACGCTTTTTGGCAAGCAGCTTTTTTCTTTCTAAATTTATCCCGGAATTGTATTCCTCTAATTTCTGTTGAGTGGGTGATGTAGACTTTATCGTATAGTAATTATATAGGATTTGATCTTTCCCATTAGCCTGAAAAAAATATTTCCCATTCTTTTCCAGATACAATTTACAAGGGTGCATCCACCCTCCTAAAGTAAATTTCCCATTCCGATATGGAATATTACTCTTAAAATCGACATAATAAAAGCCTTTCTCTGGAACGGTACTATTAAATTTAAACTGATTATTTCTTACAATAGTAGAATCATAAACTACTGTATTATCATAATTGGTAAGCCTTACTTTTGTACCGTTTATACTATCTACTTGTCCTGTGATAGTGATTCCGTCAATACTATTTCTGCATGCAGGTGATATCAAAATCACTGTGAGTATAGCTATTAGAGATATTTTTATTTGCTTCATATAAGCTCATTACTTGATTTTAAACTATTTTTCAGTTCAATTTGCAGGTCTTGATTGATATGCCAATATATGTCAACACAAAAAGCGTTTCACAATAAATACTAAGAGCTGATGAGTATGTACCAGTTCCATATATGAGAGGGTATTTGTGGAATTCTTCATTAAATAGATTTTAATATACCAAACTAAAGCCATTAATCACACTAGTGATAAATCAGATCTGATTTTTGAAATTGGCAATAAAAGAGCGATAATGTTATCGAAAATCATAAAACATTTGACATTGGTGCAATAAAAAGGGGAAAAAAATTCCTATGTTGATGTATGGGATAATTTTGAATTGAATTCAAAGACTAGAATCCGGATGTAAAAATGCATTGGTATTTTAGTTCGGTTGGCTTGTGAATGCTACAAGGGGTGTATCTGGAAGTTTCGCCATGAATACTTTTGCAGATATGTTTTTTTATACCCTTTTTTGCATCTTACCAGATGATGAATTTTGCCAGGACATTATTTTAATAAAATAATTTAACAGGAGATTATAACATGAGCTTAAAACGATTAAAAATCTTCAACGGTAAAATCCTTACTCCTTACCGTATGATCCCTCAGGGAACAGTACTGATAACTGAGGGTATTATCACGGAGGTAACAGAAGGAGATATAGAAGTAAGTGATGCAATTGAAATCAATGCGAACGGAAATTATATTTCTCCCGGTTTTATTGATATTCATGTGCATGGGGGGGGAGGGCATGATTTTATGGATGGTAGCGAAACCGCCTTTCTCAAGGCAGCAGAAACGCATGCTAGGTATGGGACCACAGCCATGTCGCCAACCACATTGACGAGTGAAAAAAAAGATCTGCTTAACACCCTTGAGTTATACGACAAGGCAAATAAAAAAAACATCAATGGTTCACAATTCCTGGGAATGCATTTGGAGGGTCCCTATTTTGCGATGAATCAACGCGGAGCTCAGGATCCCCGCTATATCCGGGATCCTGATCCTGAAGAATATATGGAGGTAATAGCAAGCTCCAATTCGATCAAACGCTGGAGTGCAGCGCCCGAACTTAAAGGGGCAATCCCATTTGCCAGGTATCTCATTTCAAAAGGGATCCTGCCCGCATTAGCTCATACCGACGCGATTTATGAGGAAGTCCTTGAAGGATTCGAAAACGGTTACACTCTGGCAACCCATCTTTATTCGGGCATGTCGGGGGTGAGCAGAAGGAATGCTTTTCGTTATGCAGGTGCGATAGAGAGTGCATTTCTGATTGATGAAATGGATGTGGAAATTATTGCGGATGGAATCCATCTTCCTGCGCCACTGCTGAAACTCATCTATAAGATCAAGGGCCCTGATAGAATTGCCCTGATCACAGATGCAATTCGTGGGGCAAGTATGCCTGAAGGTGACAGTATAATTGGGAACTTGCACACGGGTTTAAAGGTTATTATTGAGGATGGAGTAGCCAAATTACCAGATCGTACAAGTTTCGCCGGAAGCGTTGCCACCACAGATCGCCTGGTAAGAAATATGATCAATATGGCAGATGTCCCACTTCTTGAGGCAGTCAGAATGATGAGCAGTACACCCGCCAGAATTATGAATGTAGCAGATAAAAAAGGCTCACTTGTAAAAGGGAAAGATGCAGATATCGTCATCTTTGACAAAGATATTAATGTTCAGACTACCATTATAAAGGGGAGAGTAGTATATGAGCTGTGAGGTATTGGCTTTTGAATAACATCATATTTGATCTCATGACATATCCTGCTAACAGGCTCTTGATCCTTGAATCTTTGCCTGTTAGCAGTGGTCCGTTGTCTGTGATTGAAACTAAATATCAAATGGATTTCTCAAATCTCATTTTTCAAATCTCAAATCTCATGTCTATTTATAGTGCGAATCTTAACGTTAGTCCATAGGTTCTTTGGTCACCAAGTACACCTGCATAATGACCTGCATTACCTCCCGCCGGCAATAATTGTTCGAAATAGTCCTTGTTTAACAAATTGCGAGCCCATACATAGGCAGAGAAGCCTTTTGTAGCTTTATACCCGATTCTTCCATTGACAAGAGCATAGCCATCTATATTGAGATAAGCAGAAGGGGATGGACTTGATGAGAAAGATGAACGGAAATAGCCATCTAAAGCGGTAAAGAATTTCGCCTCCTTATTAAAGAATTTCGCCGGTGTAGCATACTCACCTCCTAATGATCCGGCCCATTTTGAGATACCCGGAAGCTCTCCTCCCGAAATGTCTTTAAATGCTACCTGGACACCATTCACTGTTAAGCCGGTTTCTTCTAGTGGAAGAGGTGCATTTGTGAAGCGGACATAAGTGGCTTCAGTATAGGTAGCTGCACCATAGAATGAGAAGAAATTACTGGCTCTTAAGCTAATATCCAGTTCGGCTCCCTTTACATTCACTTTCTCAGCATTCGCAATATATCCGCGGTTAACACCTAATTGTGGTGATTGAACATTGGTCTGGTAATCCTTGATATCCGAATTGTGGAAGGTAAGATTCAAGGTTAAATTATCTGCTGGGCTGCTTTTTAGGCCAAGTTCATAATGTTTTGTATCCTCAGGTTTAATAACAGCCAGATCTGTTGCAGCAGCTCCATTAACAGTCGGCAATCCAGCTACGTTAACTCCTACGGGTTTGAAACTGGTAGAATATGTTGCAAAAGCATTCAAACGTCTGTTTGGTCTGTATGATGCAGTAAGGGAATAGGTGAAGTTCCGTTCATCGGCAGTGGCCAGATACGACTGATCACTATAAATCCCGGTTTTTATCGCTAATAACGTAGCATCCGTAGTTTGTAATCCACCTCTTGCCACCCGTTTGTAGTCTACATCTTTATTGTCATAATTAAAGCGAATACCCGGTAATATGTGAAAGCCATTCGCGATTTCCCAGTCTATACTTGCAAATGCTGCAGCACTTTGAGATTTAATGGAAGAGTTGGTATAAATACCATAGCCTTCAAGGAGTCCTGGGGTTCTCCACAAAGCACTGGTTGAGCTTTGAGAAAAGCGCCATTGAGCTGTGCCTGATTCTTCCGTTCCATTGATCTTTACTACCTGATCAATATAGAATAAGCCGACTACACCACTTAATCTCTCAGTCAGCTGACCTGCATAACGTACTTCCTGCGACCCGTTACGATGTTCTGCAGGGTTTTGGGATTTTGCCAAGGCCTGTAAGCCGGTAAAGTCGCGGTCATTTGAAGGATCCCAGTTCCAGTAACGCCATGCGGTAGTAGAAGTCAGTGTACCGGGACCTAATTTTGTCTCTGCATTTAACGAGATGCCGCCTAATTCATTGCCGGAATTCCAGGGAGTATCATGATCAATCTTACGGTCGAATGCATTCCTGCTTGGGAGGGTATAGTTAAGATCGGCTATGATCGCTTCAAACTGCCGGTAAGCAGGACGTTTGGTTGTTACCACTCCGGCCACAACCTGAGCATAACCATCCGGCTGCTGATCTGATGCATCCGCTGCCAGGGTGATGAAGGTATTGTCATTAGGCTTAAATAGTAATTGACCACGAAAGCCAAGGTTGTTAATGTCATTTGTAAATTTACCGGTACGCACGTTCTCTACAACACCATTTCGTTGTGTGCCTGAAAAGGAAAGACGTGCTGCAAGTTTTTTACTTAAAGGACCTGTTACTGAAGCTTTTGCCTGAATATACCCATAATTCCCAAAGCTGGTTTCAAAACTATAGTCAGGAGTGAAGCTTGCCTTTCGTGTTACGATATTAAAGGCACCAGCACTGGTATTCTTTCCGAATAATGTACCCTGCGGCCCTCGTAATACTTCGATACGGTCAATGTCAATAAAATCAAGAGTTGCTGCTGCCGGGCGTGCATAATAAACACCGTCAACATAATAGCCCACACCCGGGTCAAGACCATCATTGGTAAGACCGAATGGTGAACCGATTCCTCTGATATTAACCCCTGTATTTCTTGGGTTGGAGGTATACATCTGAACCGAAGGAATTAGTTCTTTCACTCTTGTAACGTTGAATGAACCGGATTCTTCAATCTGAGCCCTTCCTACTACCGAAATCGGAATGGGAACATCCTGCAAGACTTCTGAACGGCGTCTTGATGTTACCACAATTTCTTCGAGTAATGCATCATCTACAAGCTGAAGCTGAATGGGTGTATTATCAATTTTTAATATCTGAAAATCCTGGGGTTTGAATCCGATAAAGGTAGCTCTGATGAAAAATGGAGGTTCTTGATTTACGTTGAGCCTGAACTGACCGATAGAATCGGCTTTTGTGGAAATTGTAGTTCCCCTGACTGCTATAGTTGCTCCAGCCAAAGGCTGACCCTGAGTGTCTTTGACAAGACCTATAATCACCTGTTGAGCAGATGAAGATGTGCTTTGAATTAGAAAAATGGTTAAGACCAAAAATTTTAACGTGTACGACAAATATTTCATTTTATGATGTTTATAAGAATTGGAAAAAAGGATTAAATAGAGATAGTGTAAGATGTTTTATCAACAGCAACATCGGTGGGTTGATAGGGAAGGAGAGATTGAATAGTTAAATTTTTTAGAGTGTACTGTTTTTTTCATCTGTT
>CAZGCG010000171.1:0-7703 GCA_964524205.1 uncultured Sphingobacterium sp.
AGATCAAGATTCTGATAGTTTCCTCTAAAACCATAGGACTCGGGGCCATTCTGATTTACTCTGGAAAGTCCTCTGTTCAGCATTCCATCAATATTGTAGACGGGGATGATACAGATCACCACATTTTTAGGAATTAAGTTCTTTTCCAGCAGATCGCGAACAAGCATCATGCTGGCATCTATTCCTTCAGGTTCACCCGGATGAATACCATTATTAATCAATAGAATTCTTTTGTTTTTCTTTCTGATTTCGACGGGATCAAAGATTTTATCCCTGGAAAGAACAATCAGGTTTATTGGTTTTCCGATATCGGTTCGCCCGTAATCGAAAATCCGCATCTGCTCATACTTCTTATCCAGAACCTGATAATAATCAATCAGTTCCTGATAGGTCGCAGTTAATTCCTTGTTTTTTTCAAAAGGACTTATCTGTGCATTTGCCATAAGAAAAGTATTAATTAAGATCAATAAAAGACAAAACCTTCTAATCATACCTGATTGACAAATATAAGATCAATGCCCAAGCTTATCGATAAGATCGGCAAGATTCCTGTCCTTTTCTGTAATTTTATTACCGGCATCATGAGAGCTCAACATTATGATCACCTTGTTATAGGAATTAGACCAATCAGGATGATGGCCTGCTTTTTCGGCCAATAGAGCTACCTTATTCATAAAAGCCCAGGCAGAAATAAAATCCTTGAATTTGAATTCCTTTTTAAGGTATTCTTCCCCCTTTTCAATATCCCTGACTTCTTTCCATTCCATAATTAAAATCTTAAAATCGCTTATTTTTGGGCAGGCTTTTTAATATAAGGTCGTAAGAATGATCGATCATTTCCTTTAAAAGGGCATCACTTAATCGACCATTCATAAATACTGTATTCCAATGGGTCTTATTCATATGGTAGCCCGGCTGTACTTCCTCGTACTCTTCCCGAAGTGATACTGCTCTTTCCGGATCACATTTCACATTGAAACGATCCGGATTATCAAGTCCGCAAAGCAAAAATATCTTATCTGCCAGTTTGAACACAAGTGTGTCTTCACCAAAAGGAAAAGTTTCAGTAACTCCGGACTTTAAAAGGCAATAATCTCTTAAACTTTCTATGTTCATTTTTCTGGGTGACGAGTCTTGAATACTCTCAGAACTAATCATTTCAACAATACGCTTGGTAATGATTAATTTCGCAGAGCCAATTATAAAATTAAGCAAAAATGACCTTAAGCGAAAATATAAGCTATTCTGTTACAGAACGATTTTTAAGATATACTGCAATTGATACCCAATCCGACCCGGCTTCTACAAGCTTTCCTTCTACCCAAAAACAAAAAAATCTTGCTGAACTTTTAGTCGGCGAATTACTCGAAATGGGCTTGAAAGATGCTCATTTAGACCAGTATGGGTATGTTTACGCAAGTATTCCGGGAAATACCGATAAAAAAGTGCCTGTTATTTGTTTCTGCTCCCATATGGATACTTCTCCCGATTGCAGCGGAGAGAATGTGAAAGCTATTATTCATAAAAATTATCAGGGACAGGATATTATTCTTCCTGATGATCCCAATCAGATTCTTCGAATGAAGGATCATCCTGACCTGAAAGATCAGATTGGTAATGACATCATAACTGCAAGCGGAACTACCTTATTGGGTGCTGATAATAAAGCTGGAATAGCCGAAATTATGGATGCGGCAAATTTTCTGATCAGCCATCCTGAATATAATCATGGTGAAATAAAGATTCTCTTCACTCCTGATGAGGAGATTGGAAGGGGAGTTGACAAAGTAGATCTCAAAAAACTTGGGGCGGATTTTGCTTATACTATCGATGGTGAAACTGCTGGTTCTATTGAGAATGAAACCTTCTCTGCGGATGGTGTTAAGATAATTATTCGGGGTGTAAGTGCTCATCCCGGATTTGCCAAAAACAAGATGGAAAGTGCTATAAAAATAGCTTCAGAGATTGTTTCGGCTTTACCAAAGGAGTTTCTTTCACCTGAGAGCAGCTCGAATAAAGATGGTTTCATACACCCTGTTTCAATAAATGGTTCGGTAGAACAGGCTAGTATTGAATTCATTATCCGTGATTTTAAAACTGAATTATTAAAAAGCCATGAGCTGATTCTGGAACAAATTGTACAGAAAGTTTTGAAGGCTTATCCCAATTCAGGGTATGAATTTATTTTGGAAGAACAATACCGGAACATGAAATCGGTTCTTGACCAATATCCGCAAATTGTTCAGGCAGGAATAGAAGCTATTGAACGAAGCGGATTAACAGCCAGACTACAGAGCATCAGAGGAGGAACAGACGGTTCCAGGCTCTCATTTATGGGCTTACCATGCCCGAATATATTTGCCGGAGAGCATGCCTTTCATGGAAAACAAGAGTGGGTATCTGCTCAGGACATGCAAAAAGCTGTTCAAACTATTATTAATCTGGCATTGATCTGGGAGGAGAAGAGTTAAAACCAAACCTTCTAATAATTAGGATCTTAACACAAATTAACAAAGCTCCTAGCTTGCCTGATGTATCTTTGCGGATTCAGGATCTAGTAAGGAACGTATATAATAACAATTGTAATGAAATCATTACGAAGCCCATTAAACCTTTATCACACACTTAGTCTAAAAATCGTATGAAGACCAAAATCAAAAATTTTTTAGTGCTTTCATTATCTATATTCTTATTCAGTTCCCTGCCTGCGCATTCGCAGAAAAAAGCAGAGCTTATTACTTCATTATGGGCTGATAAACCAATACTTATTGACGGTAAGCTTAATGATTGGAACGATAGTCTTAGTCTCTATAACGATGCCACAAAACTCTATTATAACCTCTCCAATGATGATGAAAACATCTACCTGGCAATAAAAAATGGGGCACCAGAAAGTTTAACACGAATTCTGGCCAGGGGTATTAGCTTCTCGGCAAATATTGAAAATAAGAAAATACCTGCCATGGTAACTTTCCCGCTTCTTGACCGCACTCCGGGAAAAAAGCTAAATGAAACAGAACCACCTGAGCCTGAAGAGATACAAAGAAGAATTCTTGAAAGAATCAAACAGATCAGAGTAGATGGATTCAAAGAAATTATAGATGGTGGTATTTCTCTTTACAATACCTATGGTATAAAAGCCGCTGCTGCATTTGATTCAAAAAATAATCTGATTCAGGAAATAGCGATACCAATCCGATTATTGGGTATCGAGCCGGGGAGAACTGAACCAATAACCTATGGTATCAGAATCAATGGATTTCAGGGACCAGCGGCTGTGCAGCAAAGGGATATGAATGCCTTTGATGATATGTATGGCGGCAGATACGGTGGCAGATATAACGGAAGATATGGCAGAAACTATGATGGGATGTATGGAGGGATGCCTTCCAGAAATTACCCTCCAGCCAGAATATCCACATCAACAGAGTTTTTTATAAAGAGCTCATTGGCAGTAAAACAATAAACCTATTTACTGAATAAGAAAATCAGGAATTCAAAAAACTATAAACCAAATAATATCAAACATGAAAAAACTGTTACCCTTAATTTTCGGCTTAATTATTAGCTACAGTGCTTCTGCACAAACAAGTCGTGATATAAGTGGAGTGGTGCAGGATTCCACGGGTACCAGTATCATCGCTGCTACGGTGAAATACATTGCCGGCAAAGACACTTTATTTACAAGGACTGATGCTGATGGAAACTTTATTTTCAAAGGTGTTAAATCTTCAACCTTCCTTTTAACTGTTTCGAGTTTAGGCTACAGGCCCTTAAATAAACGATTTTTATACAAAGACGGCGACACTCCGATCAAATTAGACCCAATTAGTCTGAAGGCAGAAAGTAGGGTCCTTTCCGAAGTTGTTATATCGGGTACCCCATCTGTAACCATTAAGGAAGATACAATCATTTACCGTGCATCAGATTACCCGCTTCGAGAAAATGCATTGGCTGAAGATCTTTTGAAAAGGTTACCTGGCGTTGAGGTCGATAAAGATGGGAATGTTACTGCTCAGGGTAAGGCAATTACAAGAGTAAGAGTAAATGGAAAAGATTTTTTTGGTGGCGATGTTAAAACAGCTACCCAACAGCTTCCTGCAAATATCCTTGAATCTGCTCAGATTATTGACGACTATGGCGATCAGGCTAACCTGACCGGAATAAGAAATGGAGACCCCGAAAAGATTCTGAACTTTACAATCAGAGCTGATAAAAACAAGGGCTATTTTGCCAGAGGTACAGTTGGAGGGGGAGATAAAGAACGTTATCAGGCTTCATTGACAGCCAATACCTATAATAATTCTGAACAGTTTTCCTTTATTGGGAATCTGAACAACACCAATAGCTCGGTATTCAATTTTGGCGGCGGTGGCGGATTTGGCGGTGGCGGTGGTGGTGCCCGTGTACAAAATGTCGGTGGTGGTGGTGGTGGCGGTATGCGCTTCCAGGGTGGTGGAATGCAGGGTGGCGGTGGCACCCAGGGCGGGAACAACAGTGATGGACTCACCTCGGTAGGATCTATCGGATTAAATTATCGTAAAGATTATGGTAAGAAAGTGAGTTCATACGGTAATTACAGTTTTTCAAATCGTGATAACGATGTGATCAGTGATCAGTTGCAACAAAATAATTTTCAGAATTCACTTACATCAACCACCCAAAACTCATTAAAAAATCTGATCAATAACAATCACCGCTTTGGCTGGAACCTTGAATACCGTCCTGATAGTGTTAATTATATTAAATTTAACCCCACCTTCAGCTATGGTTCATCGGTAGATAATGGAAATACTAGCTTTATACAATATGATAATAGCCGACTAAGCTCAGACGGTACAACACTTAATAACACCGATTCAAAAAATCCTAATTTCGGAGCAACTCTATTATTGAATCATCGCCTTAAAAAAAGAGGAAGAAATCTATCCTTATTCGCTTCAGCCAATAATGCTAAAACCAAACAGGAAGATGATCAGCTTACTCAATATATCAACTATCTGGTTGGGGGCGGAACTACGAATGTTTATAGAAATCAGGAATTGTATGATAATAATAGAAACTCTAATATAAATGCAAATCTGTCTTATAATGAGCCACTTAGCTTAAGGTCGAATCTGGAGTTTAATTATAATCACAGTACTACTACCTACCGGAATGAACGGGAAACCTATGATATTAGCCCGAGCGGATCATCAAGCTACAATATTAGCCTTAGCAACGATTTTAATTATTCTTTCAGCACCAACAGGTTTGGAGTGAATTACAGATTTAATGAGAAAAAATACAATTATTCCTTCGGATTAAGTGCTCAGCCCAGTGTTCTGGAAGGCAGATCTGTGGTTAATGGTGTTACAACTCCAAACAGAAACACAGGTTTTAACGTTATTCCATCTGCACGATACTCCTATAATTTCTCAAGGACCAGAGCGGTAAATGCATTTTACTTTGGTCGTGCAAATGAACCAACCTATATTCAATTGCAACCAACTCCGGATATTTCAAACCCACAGTATCCTGTATATGGTAATCCGAATCTTGGAGCTGAATTCTCGCATTTTCTTACTTTCAGATATAATAATTTCAACTTCAATTCGGGAGACGTACTATTTTTTAATGTATCCGGAAATTTTACTGAAAATAAGATAGTTTCAAATATCATTCGCTCCATGGATCCTGCTGTTGGTCTGGTGCAGGAAACCCGCTACCTCAATACGGATGGTTATTATACCGCCAATGCGTTCTATAATTTCTCCAAACCTTTCAAGGAAAAGAAATATGTGTTTTCATTCAATGGATCTGCTAACTATATCAATAATATTTCCTACACTGATAACATAAAAAACACAGGTAAAAACTGGATATTTTCACAGGGTTTAAACATGCAAATCAATCCAAACAAGAATCTTGAATTCAATCCCGGGTTGAGATACAGTTTGAATACCAATACGAATGATGCGATTACCAATAACAATACGAAGGTTTCAACTTATTCATTGAATTTCAGCAATAAAGTTTACTTTCTGAAAACCTGGTTGATAGGTTCCGATCTCAGCAAATCATTTAATAATGGATACAGCAGTTCATTAGCAGTTAATCCATTTATTATTAATACTTATCTTGAAAAGCAATTCTTTAAAGACAGACGGGCTTCCTTAAGATTTCAGGGATATGACCTGCTCAATGAAAATACCAGTGTATCCCGTTCTGTAACCGGAAATGCGATCACTGATAGTCAAAGCAACCGCTTATCACGGTATTTCATGCTAAGCTTTACGATGAGACTACAGAAATTTAGTGGTAAACAACCAGAGCAGCAGCAAATGGGCCCGGGTATGAGACCAGGTATGGGTGGTCCGGGAATAGGCCCGGGTATGAGACAAGGAAACGGTCCGGGAAACTTCTGATAACTCAATAAATCTTTTAAAAAGCTACTCCTCAAAGGGTAGCTTTTTTATTTATAAACTTTTTATAATTAAGGAATTTCTATATTAGAAATAGAAAATATTCTGATATGGAAAGAAGAAAATTTATAAGCAGTGGACTGGCAGCAGGTGCAATAATACCGGCAACGTATGCTACCCTACTGGGCTCAGAAGCAAAGGCAGCTGAAATTGCCCCTAAAACTGAAGCCGAAGCCAATAAAATGGCAGAAGATGATGGAATTTTTATCGAGAGAAGTGTATCCGGAAGACCCCATGAAGGAAAAGTCCTTGCAGTAATCCAACCGCATGTTGACGACTCTACTTTATTTGCAGGTGGCACCATCGCAAAACTGATTAGCGAAGGTTATACCGGTTACCTGATCAGAACCACCAATGATGATGCAGCAGGCAGCGGAACTGATGGTGACAGGGTTCTGAACAATGAGAGGGATAATGATAAAGTGGCCGAAGTTCTGGGACTTAAAAAAGTATATAATCTTGGATACCGTAATCATCGAATGGATGAATACAATACCCAGGAAATAAAAGGAAGGCTAATATTCCTGTTCAGACTTTTGAAAGTGGATACCATTTTCAGTTATGACCCTTGGGGACATTACGAAGAAAACCCTGATCACTATGTAACTGCCCAGGCGGTTGAAGCAGCAAGATGGATGTCGGGCAGTGTCGATTATCCCGAACAACTGGATGCGGTTAAACCTTATGGTGTAAAAGAGCGCTATTATTTCGCGAGGGGTCCCCAACTGGTAAACCGGATTGTTGACATATCGAAACATATTGATAAAAAGGTTGAAAGCAACGTGGTAATCACTACACAGGGCCCAGGCGGCAATAATGGCTCAAGAATCAGAAAGAGACTGGCTGAACAGGGTAAAAAATTACCAATACTTGGGGATACGGATGAATCGGCAGACTTTAACTATGTAAAGCATTTTGTGCTTGATAAAGACTCTTTGACTCAAAGAGGTACTCCATCAGACCGGGAAGTAGGTAAGAAGTACGGACTGGAATGGGCTGAAGCCTACCATTACATTGGTAATCCGGTCTCGGTTTTACCCGATTATATTGCAAAAAATGCAGTTCCTAAGTAAACAGAAATATTATTAATGAAAAGCCCTGATAGATTCAATCATCAGGGCTTTTTCTATTTAAAATTTTTAATTCTTTTTGGCTTTCTTCATTGGATTATCTCCGCTTGAAACACCCCTTATACCCGGGTTACCTTTAAAAAGCTCAAATCTGCTTGGAAGAAATTTC
>CAZGCG010000172.1:0-7656 GCA_964524205.1 uncultured Sphingobacterium sp.
CTGATTATATTATTTAAATGCAGTGTACCTGGGTCTATGACCCAGTATTTTATCAATAAAAGCATAGGCTTCTTTACGGCTTTCGAGAGGAAAATCGTGTTCATCGTCAGGATATCGTACCTGCAGTTTATCTAATGAATTGAGATTACGGTAAATCGGTTCGACCAATGCAATTCCTGCCTGAACTCCTTTGTAATCAAAATTGGCATCCCTGCTTGGAGAAACAGAAAAGAATGCCCTTGGAGCTATTGCTGAAATCATAAGATTGAAGTCGAAAGGAACCTTTTTATTTTCCAGATTATACTTTGTTCTCAATAATGGCATGTAGCGGGTTTGCGCCCATGGCCCAAGTCTTCCACCATATTTCTTTTCAGCCTCGGCTCCAATATTGTAAAAATCAAATTGTGTCCATCCGCAGCTGCTAACAGTAACTTTTATGCGCTCATCCATTGCAGCCAGGAATATAGAATTATGACCACCAAGAGAATGTCCTAACACACCAATATTTTCTGCATCCACATCAGCCCGGCTTTGAAGCAAATCAATACAACGCATGTGATTAAAAATACCTTTCATTGTACCAGATTTGTATCGATCAGTATCGAAATTATAATCTTTAGTATCACCAAAGCTTGGGAAATCAGGAGCGATTACAATATATCCCCGCTGAGCAAGCTCCCTTGCGTGTGAGCGGTTAGCTTTATTTCCCTGGCCATCAACAGCCTTTCTACCCAAAGGGTCAGTCTCATGTAAAACCAGCATTGCCGGTAATTTTTTGGGAGTACCGGTCTGTTCCGGAACATACAGATATAAAGGAAGAACCTCATTGCTTTCAACTGTAAAAAGTATATTGTATCGAATAAAACTAAGCTCCTTAACACTATCAATCACCTGAATATCAGAACGTTTTATAGCTGTTCGCTTTGGTAATGTACCCATTACCTTTTGCATATTATGCAGGACTTCTTTTCTATACTTTTGATGATCTCCAGGAACAACGTTTTCCTGGGCATTGGCCAATGCCGGAAAGAGTAAAAAGAGAATGATAAAAATTTGCTTGATACCTGCAATCTGACGGCTTTTCGGTTTTATCATAGGATGTGATTAATTTTAATAAATATATAATCAAAAAATTAGAAACTAATTACTTTAACGGGGCATATAGTGGTGTATGTCCAAGGCTTCTATCTAAAAAGCCATAAACCTCTTTGCGATTCTCAACCGGAAAATCATGACCAGCATCCGGATAGCGTACCTGAAGCATATCCGCTGCTCCCAAATTATTATAAGCTTTTGCAGCTAGTAAGATACCCTCTTTCACGCCATTCACATCAAAGTTTGCATCCTTTAGAGGTGATACCGAGAAAAATGCTCTTGGAGCAATAGCTGTTATAATATGATCAAAATTGAAGGGAATCAGTTTAGCATCCAGTTTATATTTTGTACGTATAAGTGGCATATACCTTGTTTGCGCCCATGGACCAAGTCTGCCACCATATTTTTTAGATCCTTCATCACCTATATTATAATATTCAAACTGGGTCCAGCCACTGCTCGAAACAGCTACCTTTAAACGGGTATCAAATGCGGCAACAAACATTGCGTTATGTCCACCCAATGAATGACCGATGACGCCGATATTTTCAGTATCCACATCCGGTCTGCTCTGCAACAGATCAACACAACGCATATGATTAAATATGGCCTGCATCGTGGCTGATTCATATCTGTCGGTATCAAAATTATGATCTTTCAGATCACCAAAACTTGGGTAATCAGGTGCAATAACAACATAGCCACGTTCTGCAAGTTCGCGGGCATGTGCCCGGTTTGGCAGTGGCCCCTGACCATCTACAACACCTTTTCCGAGTGCACTTGTTCCATGCAAAACAAGCATAGCCGGGATCCTTTGGATATTACCTCTTTGTTTTGGCACATAGAGGTACACAGGTAATCGTTCATTTACTGCAACAGCAAAACTTAGCGTATACCGGGTAAATCTATCCTCCATTACACTGTCACTGATCTTAATATCAAAGGCAGGTAAATTTGAACGGTCAGGAAGTTTGCCCATCGATTTTTCCATATTTCGTAAGATCTGCTGTCTTTTATTTTCATGAGAAGCTGAGCTTTTAGCTGGCAGATCCTTAGGTTCATTTTTATAATTTAATTCCTGCCAAACCTGAGCCGGCAAAAAATTAAAAGTTAAAAACAGTATCAAAAGTAATTTTGAGATCAAAGCCATATCCTCTGATTTTAAATTTTCGGAATGTATTATAAAAATAAAAGGATTAACCCGCATTTGCAGATTAATCCTTTTAAAAGATTTGAGTCAATTTATGGAGTTATTGTAATTGTAATCTCCTTGGTAACTACTTTTTGCTGATCAATATTACCATTAGCGGCAACAAAAGTAGCTTTATAGGTACCCGCTGTTGGGTATGTATAACGGTACTCAGTTAAAATAGGATTAGTAAGACCCTTAATTGCAGTTGACCAATCTGGCCCTAAATCCACCTTATCTATACTTATAGCTTTACTAACAGCCCAATGCTCACTTTCCGGATCATTATTCGGACTTGCCGGATCAAAGGGCACAAAAGGCTTAAAGACAGATGTTGGCTGATAAGCAGGATCCAGTGGATTATAGATTGGATTTTTAGGATCGAAGATCGGATTATTAGGATCAAATTGTGGCAAACTTGCATTCAGATAAGTATTTCCCTGAAGAGTTAACCTGGTAGCGGTAATCGAAGATAAAGCAGGGGCTTTATCCTTCAGATCATCCACAATTCTGAAACCGGTACTCGCCTGATCTGCAATAGTCAAAGCAAGTGTGTTATCAAGCAATTTCTTACTGTTTAAAGTAAAAGACTGAATGAACCACTGACGGGCTATACCATTAGTAGCCTGCTTCTTGGTATTATATCGAAAAGCAAAATAGATTGGCTTTCCTGCCACAATAAGATCAGATACATCAACTGTTCCTGAAGCTAGCAGCGTCGCGCTTGTACCCAGTTTGAACCGACTTGTGATGTCTACCCATGTTGCAGCTTTTAATTTAGCAACACTACCGTAATCACCATTAAAGTTGGTGGAAGCAAGCAGCGAAACCTGATTAGCCTGGGTTCCGACCTGCACACTGCTGGTAAAACTAAGTGTTGCACCTGCTCCTACTACATCAGCTACTCTGCCTGTTCTTGAAGCATAGTCTTTCAACAGTTCTCCAGAATAGAAGGATATTGTTTGGGCCTCACCTCCGGTAATTATAAATTTAACAGATTCACCAGATTTATAGGTAGTTTTTTCGGCAGTAACATCAAATGCCGGCGCGTCTGCCTCAATTGTTGGTTTTTCACAGGACGCCATTATAAGCGCCGCAGCGAGGATACTATATATTTTTAGTTTCATAATTTCTATTTTAAATTAAATTATTCCCAACCCGGATTTTGAGTCATTTTTAAGTTTGAAGACATCTCATTGATTGGAATTGGCATCAAAAGATCACGGGAACTAACATTTGAGTAATATTTAACAAAATACTGTCCCGGACTTTGCTGCTGTAATTTATTACCCATATCCTGATGAACTTTCAGGAATATTCCCCAGCGAAGCAAATCTGCCTTTCTTGTATTTTCAAAATTAAATTCTCTCATTCTTTCATCCTGAATCGCTGCTAAGAATGCTTCTTTAGACGCAGGATTAAGATTGCCGTCGATTGCTCTGTTTATTGTTGCAGTTGCAGTTGCACCTGAGCCACCACCACCACTGATCGTAATTGTTGGAACAGTTGTGTATTTACCTTCGTTAAAGAAAGTAACGGCCAGAGGGTCACGATCAAGGTTAATAGCAGTGACTCTGCCTCCTAAAATTGTTGCCGTTGCTGTTGCACCACCAGAACCACTGAATGTAACGGTTGGAGCTGTGGTATAACCTGAACCTCCATTGGTCACTGCAATTGTTTTGATACCTGTAGACCAGGCTCTTCTTCTAACCTTATTGAATTGTTCAATCGCGTCAGCTGTCGGACCTTTCAATTCATTCTCAGCTTCTGCATACATTAATAAAATATCAGAATATCTTAAGAGTACCATATTAATCGGAGTTGTTGTTGGACTCTTTGGTAATAAAGTCTCATATTCCCTTCTCCATTTTCCGGGTTTTAAATTATTCTTTGCATTCTCATCAACAGGCAATGAACTCATTGTTTTTGCGCCTGCAGCAGTATATGTAAAATGAGCAATGCTAAACCATTTACGATTATCTCCCGGCTCAAATTTATTATAGAATTCAGAGGTAATATTCATGTAAGCATCCGCTCTTCCTGTTGAAGATGCCGCACCAGCAGCAGGACCGTTGATCCAGCCAATATTTCCGGTTTCAACATACTGATCGGTACGGTTACCATAAAATTCAACTTCCCAGATGCTTTCCTTGATATCATATTTATCTCCGGCAAGTTTCATGAAAATGTCAGGATAGCTTGGGTTTAATGAATGACCAGCTTCTGCATCGTCAATTACCATTTTAGCCCATTTACTTGCTTCTGCATAGCGGGTTTTATCCTTAACCGGCTCACCTGCCATGTGCAGGTTAACTCTTGCCAAAAGACCACGAACAGCTGATTTATTGACTGCTCCGCCAAAACCTAAGGTTTTGATGCTCGGAACAAGTTTCTCAGCATCTTCCATGTCTTTAAGGATCTGAACATACACATCTTTGGCAGATGCTCTTGTTGCATCAACATCAATAACAGATGAAGTTGGCTCAAGTTTCAAAGGAACACCACCAAAATATTGCACCAATGTAAAGTAATAGTACCCTCTTAAGAATAAGGACTCACCTCTGATCGCATCACGTTTTTCTTTCGCTATGGCAGTATTCTTATCCACATTTTTGATTAAAACGTTAGCCTTATTTATTCCTGACCAAAGGTTATTCCATAAACCTGCATTGTATTGATCTGCAGAAGAATAGAAATAGTTCCATGGACCAGTGGTCAATGTAGCTCTATTCATATAACCTTCATCTGCGGTCCATGCCAGTAAATAACTTGCATAGGTCCCGTGTAAACCACCAGCACCCAGATGATCATAGACACCTGCGCGGGCGAATTGCAATTGGGCTTCCGTTTGATAATAATTATCCGGATTCAGGAAATCCGTAGGGGTTGTCTCCAGATATTTCTTACATGAGCCTAAACTCATTAAGAATAGAGTTGCGAGTATATAATATTTAATTTTCATTTTCTTTCAATTAATTTCGTTAAAATCCTGCTTTAATACCAAAGGCAATTGTCGGTGATCTTGGGTAGGATGAATAGTCAAAACCCGGTGTTAAAGTATTATTACGGGTAGAAACTTCAGGATCCATTCCTGAATAATTTGTCCATGTTATCAGGTTCTGTGCTGATACATTCACACTTAAATTACTCAAATAGGCCGTTTTAATTAATTTTGCCGGTAAATTATAATTTAAAGAAACTGTCTTCATTCGCAGGAAAGAGCCATCTTCTACAACTCTGGAAGAGTGAAAACCAATTGGCCCCTGTCCGCGGGTGCGGTAGTTTTCATTCGTAGGATTAGTAGGCGACCAGCGGTTTGAATAACTTGCAAACTGATTGATATTCGCCCAACCATTACTGTTACCTTCAAGAATTAACCTGTTGGCATTATAGATATCATTTCCATAAGACCACTGAAAGAACACATTCAGATTGAAAGCCTTATAAGTGAAATTATTTGAAAAACCACCTGTGTGAATTGGCTGACCTCTTCCGATGAAAGTTAAATCAGCGTCATTCATAATACCATCGCCGTTCATATCTCTGTATTTGATATCACCCGGAAGAATTGTGTTACGGACAGCACCATTGGTTGGAACATTAGGTTTCAGGATATAAACGCCTGGAGAAGGATTATCAAAATCTTCATACTGATAATTCCCTTCCCAAATAAAGCCAATCATCATACCAGCTGGTTTTCCAACTTCAGCAACATATAATGGCTTATTAAACTGAGATACATATTCAGAGTTACTGTTCAGAGAACGCTGACCACGGGTAAGTTCCATTACTTTGTTTCTGTTGAAACTAATATTGAAATTACTTTCCCACATAAAGTTCTTTGATTGAACATTTACTGTGTTTAAAGTTAATTCAAGACCATCATTTCTCAATTTACCAATATTTTTAACGGCAGAGGTAAATCCAGTTGACGGAGGCAAAATGGCATTAAGCAACAAGTCCTCAGTTGTTTTACGATATAAATCAACTTCAAATGTGATTCTGTCTTTTAAAACACCAATTTCATATCCTAAATCAATAGTATTCACTTTTTCCCATTGAAGATCAGGGTTACCAACTGCAGAAACATAATTTGAGGCAATTGGAGTTGAATTATTAAATGAATATCCGTTGATATTTTGTACTAAACGTGCATAGGTATCAAAATCTCCTACCCTGTTATTACCATTACTACCGTAACTGGTTCTTAGTTTGGAAGTTGAAATACCAGGGAATGCCTTCGCAAAAAAGCCTTCCTTATGCATGTTCCAGGCTAATGCTGCCCCAGGGAAATATCCCCAGTGATTGATGAATTTCGAAGAACCATCTGCTCTGAAGGTACCGGTTACGATGTATTTAGATTTATAGTTATAATCCAAACGACCAGCATAAGATGCCATGGTGTTACGACTTGAATTTGAAATCTGATTATAGGCTAATCCTTCATCCAAACCATCCATACCCAGATTTTCATTTGGCAATAACCTGCCACCATATGCTTTTCTGTTTGAATTTATGCTATTAATTGCAAATAAGCCAAGTCCGGTAATCGTGTGATCTTTCTTAAATGTTTTCTTGTAATTCAAAGTTGTTTCGTTCGAGAAACTATTTGAGAAAATGTTATCGATGGATCCATTAACACCATTCACGTTATTCGGACTAGGTCCGCCCTGAGCTGTTTTTGAATTGTAGAAACGTTCACGAGTCAATTTATTATGACGAATACCTGCGGTTGATTTTAAGATCAGATCTTTATTGATATCATAACTAACATAACCGTTTCCTTCAATAAGGTTGGTAATGTCATATGAATACTGATTCTCAAGGTCAATAAGTGGATTTACCCTGAAATCCGATGCATTCAAAGCTTCATCATCCACTGCATCCTCCAAAAGATTATCATTTGGATTAGGTGTGATCGGACGGTACAACCAGGCTCTTGCAAGAGCAAATGCTGTAGGGTTTCCTTGAGTGACCGCCCCCTGATTGATAATCTGACCATTCTGTTTAATTCCGCTGTAATTTGCAGTTACCCCAGCTTTAATTTTATTACTGATAGTCTGATCCAATGTTACGCGACCTGAATAACGGTTAAAGCCAGTATTGATAATTGAGCCGGTCTGATCGAATAATGATCCTGAAATTGAATATTTTGTCTGCTCTGTACCACCTCTTAATGCCAGATTATAATTCTGAACATTACCCTGCTGCATTACATAATCCTGAAAGTTAATCCCTTCAACATTTCTGTAATCTTCAAGTGTTTTACCACCAGCAAAGTATGCAGTGGTTGTTGCTGAGTTTGGATTTAATTCAGTCTGATATTTGATAAACTCATACGGACTCATCACATCCACATACTTTGGAACGGT
>CAZGCG010000173.1:0-7621 GCA_964524205.1 uncultured Sphingobacterium sp.
ATTTTATCTGAACTGAAGGTATTAAAAGAGTATTTTCCTGAATTGCCTTTTTCAAAAACCGTACGCTGGGCTACGCTCAATGGAGCTGAGTTTTTGGGAATTGATAAACATTTTGGCTCAATTGAAAAGGGGAAAATACCGGGATTAAACCTGATCGAAAATGTGAATGGCCCTGAATTGACCTTGCATTCAACAATAAAAAAGCTCATTTAGGACAATTTTATTGACCTTGCTTCATGATTTTGATCTGATTGAAATGAACAGTATTAAGAAACTCTTCAACATTGAATACCCGATCATTCAGGGTGGAATGGTCTGGTGCAGCGGCTGGCGACTGGCTTCGGCGGTATCGAATGCCGGCGGACTTGGTTTGATTGGGTCGGGTTCTATGTACCCTGAAATATTAAGGCAACATATTCAAAAATGCAGGCTAGCCACATCCAAACCATTTGGAGTAAATGTTCCATTATTATATCCTGATATTGAGAAGATCATGGAAATAATTGTGGAAGAAAAGGTTGAAATCGTTTTTAGTTCTGCCGGTAATCCGGCACTCTGGACCCCATTCCTGAAAAGCAATAAGATCAAGGTCGTTCATGTTATCGCAAATAAAAAATTTGCAAAAAAGGCAGAAGATAGTGGTGTTGATGCAATTGTCGCTGAGGGTTTTGAAGCCGGAGGTCATAATGGTCGGGAGGAAACAACTACTCTATGCCTTATCCCTGAAATCTGTGATACAGTATCTGTTCCGGTTATAGCTGCGGGGGGGATTGGAAGCGGAAGAGCAATGCTTGCTGCATTTGCTCTAGGGGCTGATGGGGTGCAAATTGGTTCATTATTTGCGGCAGCAAAAGAATCCTCTGCACATCAAAATTTCAAGGAGGCTATAATTCAGGCAGCTGAGGGCGATACCAAACTGAGTATGAAATCATTGATGCCTGTACGTTTGCTTAAAAACGATTTCTACAAAGCCGTTGAAAAGGCAGAAGCTGGAGGGGCCGATCGGGCAGAGTTGATTGAATTATTAGGTCGTGGCCGCGCAAAAAAGGGCATGTTTGAAGGGAATATGATTGAAGGGGAGCTGGAGATCGGACAGGTGGCTTCCTATGTACATGAAATAAAGCCAGCCGCAGAGATTCTGAATGAAATATGGAAGGAATTTATAAAAGAAAAGGAACGCATTAGTAAACTAAGTTTTTAGAAGAATCCAATGAAACATCTCGATATCATTATTACGGGTAAAGTGCAGGGTGTATTTTTCAGGTCCACAAGCAAAGCAGTAGCCGATCAGCTTGGCATCAAAGGGACGGCACGTAATCGACCGGATGGAACTGTATTTATAGAAGCTGAAGGGGATGATTTCTCTCTCGAACTCTTTCTTGAATTTTGCCATAAAGGCTCTGACAGGGCAGTTGTTGAAAATGTATCCTCCAGCGAAGCTGAATTGAAAAACTATGTTAATTTTGAAGTAGTAAAAAGATAATTATATGATCTAATCTTATCTCTCATTGTCAGCAATAAAAAAATTTGCCGGTCAGACTGCTATTTACGGGATAAGTACTGTCATAGCCCGTTTTTTAAACTTCTTTCTTACGCCTGTTTATGTAGGACTTTACTCCCCAAAAGTTTATGGTATTTTTTCATTGATGTATAGTTGGGCTTCCATGTTCAATGCTCTGCTGGCATTCGGAATGGAAACCACCTATTTCAGGTACCTTAATAAATATGAGAACGATAAGCAAAAAGTATATAACAATACCTTTTTTACGATCTCCCTGATAGCCTTGATATTCCTGCTTTTCACTTTCCTCTTTGTAGATGATATTGCTGCATGGATGCAGAATGGAAAAGTTAATGATCCTGATTATGCCCGCTATATCAAATATTTCATATATATCCTCATAGCTGATGCTCTTGCAGTTATCCCATTTGCGAAAGTAAGGGCTGATGGCCGTGCTATACGTTATAGCATCATCAAATTCGTCAATATTTTCACCTTTATCGGCTTAAACCTGCTCTTCATATTTGTTTTCCCAATGATCATAAAGGAAGGGTGGTATGGCGCTGAATATTTAATCGGCTGGTACAGGGAAGGGTGGGTAGGTTATGTCTTCATTTCCAACCTGATTGCCAGTCTGATCACCCTCCTGCTGTTAATACCCGAGCTGCTGAAATTGACATTTACCTATGATATCACATTGCTTAAGGAAATGTTCGTTTATAGCCTGCCGGTACTGGTCGCCAATATATCCTTCATCATCAATGAAAATATAGATAAGATATTTCTGGGGCAACTTTTACCTGCAGATATTGCGGAACAGGAGGTAGGTATATATGCAGCATGCTATAAGATTGCAGTATTTCTAAGCATCTTTATTAATGCCTTTCGCCTGGGAGCTGAGCCTTTCTTCTTCAGTCATTCAAAGAATAAAAACTCTTCAGAAACCTATGCCCGGATCATGAATTTCTTTGTGATCGCAATTTCCCTGATCTTCGTTTTACTGGTGGTAAATATTGAGTTGCTAAAGTATTTTATCAAGGGAAAGGACGCTGCTGAGCAGGCACTTTACTGGTCGGGATTAAGGATAGTTCCCATCTTATTATTTGGTTATGTAAGTCTTGGGATCTATATCAATTTATCGATCTGGTATAAATTGTCTGATCAAACACGCTTTGGGTTATATATCTCCGGGATCGGTGCAATCTTAACAATCATCCTCAATCTGATTTTTATTCCGGAGTATAGTTATATGGCTTCTGCCTGGATCTCGCTTACTGCATATACTGTGATGATGATTCTTTCCTATATATGGGGTCAGCGAAATTACCCCATCCCATACAAGCTCAAAAAGAATATAATTTATCTTCTGGCTTCCATTTGTATTGTTTTTGTAGCATTTGTAGTATTTGATCGTAATCTGATCGTAGGAAATGCCTTGTTTCTTATATTTACAGTTACGATTCTCTTCACAGAAAGAAAGGAAATTAAGTTAATCCTCGGGACAAAATGAACATCCGCATTATAAACAAATCATTCCATCAGTTGCCGGCTTACGAAACTGCTGCATCAGCAGGAATGGATCTCAGAGCCAATCTAACGGAAGCTATAATTTTAAAGCCGATGGAGCGGAAGTTGGTTCCTAGCGGTTTGTTTATTGAATTGCCGGTAGGGTTTGAGGCACAGATAAGGCCCAGAAGCGGACTTGCATTGAAGCATGGTATCAGCATCCTGAATTCTCCGGGAACGATTGATGCAGATTACAGGGGGGAGATAAAAATCCTGTTGATCAATTTCTCTGATACTGATTTTGAGATTAATAATGGTGACCGTATTGCTCAGATGATTATTTCAAGACATGAACAGATAAGCTGGGAGCAAGTCGAAATATTAAGCGACACTGTTCGCGGAGCAGGTGGTTATGGTCATACTGGATTATAATGAAATGATTAAAGGGGGCATAGCTATATCGTTTTTTTTGCTTTGCGCATTTTCTGTATCTGCTCAGCGGAATAGAGCCGAAAAGACTGAACCTGTAATTGTTATTGGGAAGATTTTAAATCAGAGAGACAGTATTAGGGTAAAGGAGTTATTCTTTGACGGCCTGCAGGAAAAACTTTCAATGAATTATGCCCAGGCGGCATCAAGTTTTTCAAAAATTCTTGATTTGGATCCTGCAAATGATGCAGCATTGTATGAACTGGCGAATATCAGTTTTGCAGATAACAAACCGGAGGAAGCTGAAAGATTAATAAGAAAGGCTGTTACCGTAAGTCCTGAAAATGAGTGGTACTGGGTATTACTCTCTGATATTTATAAAAGAGTAAATAAAATTGATGATCTGGTTTTTGTATTGGAAGAACTATCCAGAATATCACCAAAGAATGAGGCCTATTACTATGACAAGGCCAATGCCTTATTGATATTAAAACGTGTGGAGGATGCGGAGGATGCATATGATGAAATTGAAAAGCGATTTGGCTCATCTGAAGATCTTGTGTCAGCGAGACAGCGTATTCTTATGCAGCAGGGTAAATCGGCTAAACTGACTGATGAACTGGAGAAACAGATTCGGTCAAAACCGGAAGACCTTAGAAATTATATTTATCTGAGTGAAGTTTATGCCAAAGCAGGGGAAAGACAGAAGGCGGTTGAAATTTTGAATAAAGCAAAGGAAATCTCACCGGCTAATGCTATGGTCCGACTTGCCCTTGCCGATAATTATAAGGCACTCAGGCAGTTTGAAAACACATTCATCGAGCTAAAGGTTGCTTTTGAAGATCCTGATTTAAATATCGATGAGAAGGTGAGGATCGTACTTTCCTTTTTCCCAATGTTTGCTGATATGAAGGCCAGAGCCTATGCCAATGAACTGGCTTCGATTATGGTGTGGATCCATCCTGAGGAGGCTAAAGCCCATGCAGTATATGGTGATGTGCTGTTTCAGGAGCGAAAATACCCGCAGGCGCAGGAATCTTATAAGAAAGCGCTTGCAATTAATGATCAGGTCTATCAGATTTGGGAGCAATTATTGAGGATAGAAGTTAGCCAGGGTGAATTTCAGCAGGCAATCGTTGATGGAGATCATGCCTTAAGTATTTTTCCTAATCAGGCTGCACTTTATTTATACACAGGTATTGGATACGCACAAACTCAAAAACATGACAAGGCAATAACTTATTTGAAAAGTGCTTTAGATCTGGAATCTGATGACAAGGAGATACTTATTCAGATCTATTCAACTATGGGCGATTCATATAATTCCCTGAAACAATTTAAGGAATCTGATGAGGCTTATACAAAAGCGCTCGGTCTTGATCCCAGGAATTCTTATGTATTAAATAATTATGCCTATTATTTATCGTTAAGAGGAGAGAATCTGATTGAAGCCGAAAAAATGTCAAGGCGTTCAAACGAACTGGATCCTGATAATGCATCATCGGAAGACACCTATGCCTGGATTTTGTTTAAATTGAAGAGATATGCCGAAGCAAAAATATGGATTGAAAAAGCATTGCAGCACAATTCGAACAGTGCAGTACAGATAGAACATTACGGAGATATTTTATATTTCCTTGGAGAAAAGGACAAGGCTCTTGAACAATGGCAAAAGGCAAAAAAAACCGGATCACGCTCAGAAACACTGGATAAAAAGATAAAGGAAAAAAAATATATTGATTAATGCGGTTTATATGCTGGTACTTTTATTGGCCTTAGCAAGTTGTAAGGCAAAAAAAGTGATATTACCAGTGCCTGCAGTCCCCGAGAGCCCTGCAGTTCCTGCCGAGCCCGATAATACCAGAAAGAATAAGTTGAAATCCATTAATGAAAGTGATATGGTTTTCAATACCCTTGCTGTTAAATCGAAGGCAGTGCTCAGCATCAATGACAAAAGCAATGATGTTAATATGAATTTCCGTATCAAAAATAATGAGGTGATATGGGTTTCGGTAACGGCTCTTGCGGGACTGGAGGTGGCCAGGGCGCTGATTACGCCGGATAGTGTCAAAATACTGAACCGATTAGATAATGTTTACATTAAGAAACCATTCAGTTATATCTATGAGTTTACAAATGAGCAGATCAACTTCAGGACCCTTCAGTCTATCCTTATAGGAAACACTATTTCAGAATTCATTACTGATTCAACTGAGTTGAATATGGAAAGTGATGAGGCTAAATTGAGAAGTATTTTGGGGGGATTGATTTATAATTTACGGGTTAGTTCACAAAATAAAGTAGTATATACGAACCTGAATGATCAGATAGCAAAGCAGGAACTTACTGCGAATTATTCTGATTTTATATTGGTCAATCAGCAGCAGATTCCGCATGCAGTGGTCATGGATTCCAAAGTTAAGACCAAGAAGTTTCTTTTAGATCTTAAGTTTTTAAAAGTCGATCTGGATGGACCTTTAGAACTTCCATTCAGGGTTCCTGAGCGTTTTTTGATTAAAAATTAAGTATATTTGATAGAATGAAGTGTTTAAAGTATATCATTTTTCTTGTATTATTTAGCTCTGTAAGTTCTGCATTTGCTCAAAGTAGTTCAGAACTGAGAAGGCGTAAGGAAGCATTAACAAGGGAAATAGAATCTTTGAACCAAAGCCTCAATCAGACTGCAAATAACAAGAACCTATCGCTTAAGGAGATTCGTGCTCTCAATGCCCAGATCAGGCTGCGTGAGAAAAAAATTGGCATCATTAATTCAGAAGTTAAATTACTTGACAATCAGATTTCGGACAACACAAATACTGTGCGTTCCCTTCAGTCGCAATTGCTTAAACTAAAAAAGGAATATGCGGCGATGGTACTTTTCGCTTTTCGTAATCAGAGCTCATATAGTAAACTCATGTTCATTTTTGCCGCTCAGAATTTCAATCAGGCTTATAAACGTTTGAAATACCTTCAGCAATTCAGTGAATACAGAAAGAAACAGGCGCAGTATATTGAAGGGACTCAAAAAGAATTGAATGTTAAGATCAGCGAGCTTGACCGGAATAAAAAGGAGAAAAGCGAAATTTTAACTGATCAGCAAAAAGAAAAGCGGACACTGGGCATTCAAAAGAATAGCAAATCCAAGGTTCTGAACAGCCTCACCAGTCAGGAGAAAAAGTTAAAGCAGGAACTTACGCAAAAACAAAGGGAATCGGCTATATTAAACCGGGCGATTCAGAATGCGATAAACCGGGAAATTGAAGAAGCAAGGAAACGGGCTGAGGCTGAAGCCAGAGCTGCAGCCGCCAAGGCGAAAGCAGAGAATAAGGATGCTCCTGATTATAAGCCTGTTGCGAGTGGTTCGAGTATTCTGGCGGCAACACCTGAATCTGCGAAGTTATCTTCCGACTTTTTGGGTAGCCGGGGAAGCCTTCCATGGCCGGTAACGAATGGAATGATCATTGAAGATTTTGGAAACCATACTATCGGACGAAACGTAACTACCGAAAATAATGGGGTAGATATTAAAACGGCCCCGGGTTCAGCGGTTCGTGCTGTATTCGGCGGGGAGGTCGCTGCGGTTCAGAATATTTCTGGTTCATATGCTGTTTTGATCAGACATGGCGAATATTTTACCGTATATTCGAATTTGAAGAGTGTAAATGTATCGAGAGGTCAAAAAGTTACGTTAAAGCAAAATATAGGTGTGGTGATTACCGATCCTATAGATGGTACCACTGAAGTCCACTTTGAAGTACGTAAAGGTGCAACTCCAATGAATCCTGCCGGCTGGCTGGCGAATTAATTTTAAGAAAAAGGCATTTTATTGCCTATATTTGTATAATAGTATTATGAGTATGTTTAATTCTGTGTTATTGTTTATGAATATCGGAGGGCCGGAGATGATTCTGATATTCCTAGTTGTTCTCTTATTGTTTGGGGGTAAAAAACTTCCGGAGCTTGCCCGTGGTTTGGGTAAAGGCCTCAGAGAGTTTAAGGATGCGTCAGATGGAATTAAAAGAGAAATCCATAACAATATTAATAGCGTAAATGAGGTTGCTGATCAGGTAAAATCTGAAGTTCAGTCAGCAGCAGATTATGTAGATACAGAAACCTCTGCAGTAACAGGCTATCCAAGTCCTGATGAGACTGTTTTGGAGCATGGATATGCATCCCAAACAGAAC